>DNFG01000513.1 GCA_003487005.1 Bryobacterales bacterium | reverse complement strand
CTGCGGCTGCGCCGGCCCGCGGTTGCCCGCGGCCGCTGCGTAGATCGAGCCATTCGGGGCCACGGACACCGAAGTGACCTCCCGCTTCCCGGTCTGGTGCAGGACAAACCCCTCCCCCTGCGGCGTCACGCGCAGAATCAGCCCACCCGGTTCGGTGCCCGCCACCAGATGCCCGTTCGGCAGCAGCGCCAGCGAGCGAACGTGGGCCTCTTCGGCATCAAACAGCACGGATACCCGGCCGTTCGCGTCGATCTTCAGGATCTGGCCCGGGTCGCCGGCCGCGGCATAGAGAGCCCCCGCGGTGTCGAAGACCAGCGCCCAGAGATAGTGCGGCTCGGGTTCGGCGAACAGCGTGGCGGACCCGCTCGCGGAGATCTTGTAGATCTTTGAACCCGGGATCACCGCGGCGAAGAGTTCGTCCTTCGCGTTCACCGCGAGGGCATGCACGGCCCCGCCTTCGAGCGTGGCCAGGACTTTCGCTGTGCCGCCGGGCGACTGCATGATGATCCGCCCTTCATCGCCGCCCGCGTACAGAGTTCCCTTCGAGTCCGCCACGGCGGACCAGAGTTGGGGCAGAGACGGATCATGTAATTCCTGAAAGACCGGGGCGAGGCTGAGTTTGCCGGTGCTCGACAGCGCGAGCCCCTCGAGTTCGCCCTTGTCAAACTCCGCGGCTTCGCTCTGGGTCCACAGTTTCGTCTCCACGGCGAAGAGCGTCACGGCGGCCGCCAGCAGCGCGGCCGCCGTCAACCGCGTCCCTCGAATTAAGTGCATCATGCGCAATCGACTCTCTCTTTGACTGAATTCACTTCACCCGGAAGCGGACCATGGTGCTGCCGGTGACGATCTCCTCCGCGGGAAGGACCAGTTGAGGCCGCGCCGTCTCCATGATCGAAGTCACCGGTTTGGCGCTGCGGCCGGTCTGCATCACGTTGAGCACGGAGGTGGGCACGCCCGGCAGCGCCTGGTCGTCCGCGTAGACGGTCGGCCGCGATTCCACCAGCGAGACGAACACCTGGTCGTTGCCTCGCTCCTGGTTCATGATCGAGATCGTCTGCTTCAGGTCCAGGAAGCGGTTGTTCATCGCGGCCATCAACTGAGGCCGGTTCAGGGTGGGGCCGTCGCTGATCAACAGGCGGTGTTCGCCGCGCGGCATACCGGCGGGAATCCGGATGCGGAAGTCGCGCACGATACGTTCACCCCGCCAGGGGCGCAGGTGGATTTTGCCCGCCAGTTCGCCGCCGGCCGCGACCTCGTTCGCGTCGAGCCAGGCGCTCTCGATGGCCGCGGTCTTGCGTTCAGGCGCCATGGTGACCAATACCCGCACACGCTTAAGCCGCGGTTCCTCCGCCGGATTCTGAAAGAGGCGGTTGAAGCGTTCGGCCCACCAACTGGCGATCTGCATGGGCGGTGGCATCGGCCCGGATCCGGAAGCGGCGCGGGTGCGCAACTTCAAGGGCGCCAGTCCATCGAATTCGACATCGCCTTCCAGCGTGAAAGTGGCTTCATCGGCTGCGGATTCGTTGATGTCCTGCAGCGTATTGAAGACCGAGATCAACATCAGGAAGGGCGTCCAGCGGGGGTGCTGGAAGGCGTTGAAGTTGTACTCCCGGGCGAGGCCGGGGGTCTTCACCTCGACCGTGACCGGGATGGTCGGGGCAGTCTCGCCGAGCAGGCCCATGATGCCCGAGTGCCGGTCCTGGCGGAGGGCGCCGACGACTTCGGTGGCGTTGGCGAACTTGTTGGGCTGGAATTGCGAACTGAGCACCATCAGGACTTCGCCCTTGCTCATCGGCATGTTGACCGGACCGAGATTGAAAAAGGAGTGTCCGAAGCCGAGGACGCGTTTGCCGTCGTTGTAGGTGACGGTGCCGAGGCCGGTAATATTCAGGTCTCCGGAGAGCAGGACGCCGGCGATCGCATCGCCGGGTTGCAGGGCCTTCTCCCAGCCGGGCGCGGGGCTGGACGATCGGAGGCTGCCGGCGGCGCCGCCCTGGACCGCGCGGATGCCCATTTGATCGAAGAGGGGGCGGAACTGCTGGAGGGTATTTTCGTGGAATCCGGCGAAGGAGAGAGGGGTTTCGATGGGGACGAGCGCGCCGCCCTGATCGAGCAGGCCGGGCGGAGGGCGCAGTTCCGCGCGTTCAACCAGCGATTGTGGCGACTTCTGCGCGCTGGGCTGGGAGGCGTCGAGTTCATTGATTTCGAGCATGTGCTCGATGGGCGTGATGCCGCAGATGGCGTCGGGCGAGAAGACGCTGATCCGGAGGGCGATGGCTCCGATGAGTTTGCCATCGACGTAGACGGGGCTGCCGCTCATCCCGCCGGCGACATTGGTCCGGGCGGCTTTGCCGCCGAGTTTGGCAAGAATGACATCCTGCCGGGGCCCCCAGGCGTTCTTCCACAGGCCGATAATTTCGACGGGGACGGCTTCGGGCTGAGTCCCTTCAAAGACCGTCCAGGCGGTACCCTGCATGCCCGCCCGGACTTCTGCGGAGCGCAGAATCTGGACCGGGCCCGCCAGGGGACGGGGCATTTCGCCGCCGGTCTGCTGGGCCCATCCGGCCCCTCCTGCCGCCAGCAGGATTGCCGCGGCGGCCCAAAGATGATTCATATTTGATGGCGCCTCTGTTTCAGGATCCCTGTCTTTTCATTATGGACTGCCGGGGAGGCGGTCCGCCGGGGCGCGGACAGGCTAACATGAAGGAGTCGGGTATATTGAGAGCACCTTGATGGCACCCCAACCGGAGAACGGAAATATCACGGTCCTCCTCGAAGCCTCCCGCCAGGGTGATGCCGATGCGCTGGACCGGCTCATCGAACTGCTGTATCCGATGCTCCGCCTGATGGCGCGCGGGCATCTGACGCGGGAACGCGCCGGGCACACGCTGGATGCGACGGCCCTGGCGCACGAGGCCGTCCTTCGATTGTTCTTCCGCGGCGACATGCCGGAACTGCGGGACCGCCGCCACTTGCTCGCAGCGGCGGGCCAGCAAATGCGCTTCATCCTGATCGATCATGCGCGCGCCCGGCTGGCGGCGCGCCGGGATGCGACCGGTGCGCCTCTGCCGGAGCACTCCGCGGCGGACCTCGAGACAATCCTTCTGTTCGACCGCCTGCTGCATGATCTGGCGGAACAGGATCCGCGGGCGGCCCAGACCGTGGAACTGCGCTTCTTCGCTGGTTTCTCCCTGGAGGAGATCGCCGCGCAGACGGGCCTGACCCGGCGCACGGTCCAGCGGGACTGGGAATTTGCGCGGGCGTGGCTGCAGGCGGCATTGACATTGCCGGCCCGCGCTTGAGCGAGTTCCATGCCGGATTTGCCCAATCGAGAGTCGTGGTTCGAGCTTCGCACGCTGTTCGACGAAGCCAAGGATCTGTCCGCTGAACTCCAGGAGGAGTATCTTCAGCGGCACGCGGCGGGCAAGCCGGAGTTGCATCGGAAGCTGAGGGACCTTTTGCGGGCGCACCGGGATTCGGCCAGCCTGCTGGACCGGCCGCTGCCGGATCGCCTGCGGGGGTTTGGTCAGGAACGGCTCCCAGAACCTGCTGTTTTGCCCGAGGATCTGTCGGGCGCGGTGTTGCGGGACCGGTACACGGTTTTGCGACTGCTGCGCCAGGGTGGATCGAGCCGGATCTATCTGGCTTCCGACGCACAGTTCGAGGACCGGAAGGTGGTGGTGAAGCAGATCCTTCCCCGCGAGGGGGGCGGGACGCTGTCCGAGGCCGTGTTTCAGGCCGAGATCGCGGCTCTGAGCCGTCTGCATCATCCCGGGATGACGCGGCCACTCGACTCCGGGCTGACGGGGAACGGGGACCCGTTTCTGGTCCTCGACTATATTCCCGGACCGACTCTTCGCGAGTTGATCGATGCCGGGCCTCTGCCACTGCCTCGTGCACTGAGGCTTCTGGACCAGATCGCGGGGGCGCTGATCGAAGCGCACAGCCTGGGGATCATTCATCTCGATCTGAAACCGGAGAATATCGTGGTCCGCGGCGGCACGCCGGCGGTGGAGCAGGCGGTGCTGCTGGATTTCGGGATTGCGCAGCGTTTGACCGGATCTGGAACAGGCGAACCCCGAACGCTGGGCGGGTCTCCGGCGTACATGGCTCCGGAGCAACTTGCCGGACGGCCGACGGCGGCGAGCGACCAGTATGCGCTGGCATTGATCGTGCGTGAGTTGCTGGGCCCGGCGACCCGCCGCCGGGAAGCCGTCCTGAGGCGGGCGCTGTCCCCGGACCCCTCCGCCCGGTTCGCTTCCGTTCCCCTACAGACTGCTGGTT
>DNFG01000299.1 GCA_003487005.1 Bryobacterales bacterium | reverse complement strand
CTCTTCCGATCTATCGACTCCGGCCGTTTCTACCAGGAAATCCCCCTCTTCGAGAAGGAATGGCAGCAGTATACCGGCGCCGAATTCGTCAAAGCCCACATGAACGGCACCAGCGCCATCACCTCCATGTACTTCGCCCTCGACCTCCCCCCCGGCAGCGAAGTCATGGTCCCTTCCTACACCTTCTTTTCTCCCTGCCTCGCTCTCCGCTTCTTTGGACTCGTCCCCATCTTCATCGACATCGACCCCAAAACCGCCACTTTTGACCTCGAAGACGCCAAACGCAAGCTCACCCCGCGCACCAAAGCCGTCGAAGTCATGCACTCCTGGGGCATGCCCTGCGACATGGACGCCATCTCCGCCTGGGCCCGCGAAAAAGGGCTCATCCTCCTCGAAGACGCCGCCCACGCCCACGGCGCCTCCATGCACGGCCGCAAGATGGGCACCTTCGGCGACATGGCCATTTACAGCTACCAGCTCTCCAAGGTCATGCCCTCCGTCGAAGGCGGCATGGGTATGTACAAAACCCGCGAATTCTACGAACGCGCCGCCGCCTTCGGCCACTATGAAGACCCCGGCAAATTCCCCGCCGACAGCCCCGTCCGCGCCTACGAAGGCACTGGTTTTGGCCAGAAATACCGGATGCACCCCATGGCTGCCGCCATCGCCCGCGTCCAACTCCGCTCCCTCGACGAACGCAATGCCGTCGCCCGCAAGAACGTCAAGGCCCTCAACGCCCGCCTCACCCAACTCGAGGGCGTCACCGAACCCCGCCTCCTCCCCGGCCAGGAACGCGCCTACTACAGCGGCAACATGCTCCTGATCGACTTCGCCAAAGCCGGCGCCCCCCGGGAGGCCATCCTCAAAGCCCTCAAGGCCGAAGGCGTCGATGCCAGCTTCTGGGACTACCCCGAACAGCACAAACTCAAGATCTATTCAGAGGCCAAATGGTGGCACCATCCGCCCGTCATCCCCGCCTCCATGCCCGGCAACGCCTGGGTGAACGCCAACCACCTCTTCGTCCGCTGCCAGTACGGCGAAGCCCCCGATCTCATTGAACAGTACGCCAGAGCCTTCGAGAAGGTCTGGGCCCACCGCCGCGAACTCGCCTGAGCCGCCGCCTTACTTCAGCACGTGGTGCGTGACGTACTCCGTCCGGATCGGCACCTGCTCCTTGAACCGGCACCGCAACACCACCTGGTAGCGGTCCGGCATCCCCTCCGGCGTTTCTACCTTGCTCATTAACTCTTTCAGAGTGGCGTTGTTGGTCACGTATTCGACCGCCGCCCATGTCCCCTCCGTGGTCGTCGACGCCAGCGCCAGCACCTCACCCCATCCCTCCACCCCCCGCACTCGCGTCACCAGTGCGTACTCCTCTGGGATGTCCTCCATTTCCGCAGGCGTGTACCTCCGGTACTCCGCCAATTCCCCCTCCCGCGGTCTCAAATTGCGAATCCCCATTTCCGCAAACACAAAATCCTGCTCCACCGGCAGCACCGCCAACTGCGGATTGAATTTCGTCGGCCCCAGAAAGATCAGATCGCTCACCCGCACATCCTCCCACGCCAGCACGGAACTCCGCTTGAGCGTCAAATCCGGCCGCACCGGACCCAGCACCATCGCCATCCGGAATGCCGCCATCGCCTCTCCCAGTGGTGTCCACCTTCGCGTCTCCGCCGGAGCCGTCGGCGCCCCCAGAAATCTCCTCATCTCCTCCAGCGGCACCTTCTCCTGCACCTCCTCCCAACTGTTCGCCAGGGGATTCCGGAAATACTGGTTGTGGAACCGGATAAACATCGGACTTCCCAGCACCACCACTGTTGCCTTTCTGCTATCCAGAAACGGTCCCCAGAACCGGTGCATCTCCTCCGGCCAGGTCTCCGCCACCGCCTCCGGCGCCCCGGACCTCTGCCACCCCACCGCTCCCCACATCAGCGCCCCCATCGCAATGACCACCCCGGCCAACGCCGCCCACCTCCAGCGGTCTGCGCCCGCCCCGGCGCTCGCCCCGCGCATCCCCGTCCGGTCTTCCACCCTGAGTTCAAAGTGCCCCTTCGGCAGCGTGACCCGCAGTGGCGCTCCCGCCCCCTCCTCCCGGTAATACTGCTCCAGTTTCTGCCGCAACTTCCCGATCTGTACCCGAACTGATGCATCCACCCGAGGATCGTAGTCCTCGGGCTTGCCCATCACATCCCGCCCGATCGTGTACTCCTTCAGTTGCTTCGATGTCCCCGCCAAATGCGCTTCACCCAAATAACCCAACAGTCTGCGCATCGACTCCGACGAGCGAAACGTCTCGCTTCTTTGGACTCTCGCCAGTTCATCCCGAAATCGGGCCTGTTCCTGTTCCTCTGTCGGCACGCTCATAGTTTACGCCCATTTACATGTTTTGTTAACCGGTAAGTAACCGGTTTTCTGCCGTTACCTACTTCCGCCCTGGTCAAGATTCGGACAACATGGACGTGGTCTTTGCCCGATCCCCTACCTCTCAAGGGGATCCCTGTCTCGAAAGGAGTTGTCTATCCATGTCTGATATTCGTATCCGGGCTTGCGCACTGTTGATTGTTGTCACAATGCTCAGCCTCCCCCTCGCTGCCCAGGAAGCCCGCGGCACCGTCGTCGGTCGCGTCCTCGACGCAACCGGAGCCGTCATCCCCGGCGCCACCGTGGACGTCATCAGCAAGTCCATGGGCACTAAGGTCACCATCACCACCAATGAAGCCGGTTCTTACCAGGCTGCCTTCCTCATCCCTGGCCCCTATCGCATCGAAGCCGCCGCCCCGGGCTTCAAGAAGTACCTCCGCGACAATGTCGAAGTCCGCGTGAACGACCGCCTCGAAATCGAAATCTCCCTCGAAATCGGCACCGCGGAACAGAGTATTACTGTCACCGAAGAGGCCCCCCTCCTGAATACCGCCTCCGCCTCCCTCGGCGGCGTGATCGATTCCCGCCGGGTTCAGGACCTCCCCGTTGCCCACGGTAATCCCTTCCAACTCATCGGCTTGGCCGCCGGCGTCAGTTTCACCCGCAGCCAGCGCCTCGACCGCCCCTTTGAACCTACCCACATCGTCGGCTATTCCATCGACGGCACCCGCGCCAACCGCTCCGACGTCACCCTCGACGGCGCCCCCTCCACCGCCACCGCCAATAACGGCGAAGTCATCGCCTCCTACGTCCCCCCGCCTGACATTGTCGCCGAATTCAAGGTCCAGACCGCCACTTTCGATGCCAGTTTCGGCCAGACCGAAGGCGGCGTCACCAATATCTCCATCAAGTCCGGCACCAATGAGTTCCACGGCACCGCCTACTTCAACAAAATGGCCCCCGAACTCTTCGCCAACGACTTCTTCGCCAACGCCAACCGCATTGAACGCCCGGACTTCACCTACAACCGCTGGGGTGGAACCATCGGCGGCCCTGTCCGCATCCCCGGCCTCTACGATGGCCGGAACAAGACCTTCTTCATGTACGGCTACGAAGGCATCAAGGAATCCCGGCCTCGCAACAACGGTACCCCCACCGTCGCAACTCCCCAGATGAAGACCGGCGACTTCTCCAGCCTCCTCGCTCATAACTCTGCCTTCCAGATCTATAACCCCTTCACCCGGCGCGCCGTGGGCTCCCGATTCCAGCAGGACCCCTTCCCCGGCAACATCATCCCTTCCTCGCTCATCAACCCCGTGGCGAACAACATCCAGAAGTACTTCGCCGATCCCCTCTCCACCGGCAATCCCGACGGTTCCAACAACTTCCAGAACCCCGCCCTGCTCGAGAAGATCGACTATGGCACCCACACCATTCGTGCCGACCAGAACCTCGGCGACAAACAGCGCCTCTTCGCCCGCATCTCCTGGTACGACCGCGACAGCGACTACAACAACTACTTCGGCAACCTTGCCACCGGTGAATGGTTCCAGTTCATCTCCCGCGCCGCAGTCGTCGACGACGTCATCACCATCACCCCCACCACCGTCCTCAACTTCCGCTACGGTTACAACCGCTTCATCCGCGCCACCCGCGGCAACCCCGAATCCGACGGCTTCGATCTCACCTCCCTTGGCTTCCCCTCCTCTCTCAATAACGCCATCCCCGAGCAGATCCGCCGTTTCCCCCGCATTGACATCGCCGGCTACCAGGGAACCGCCGGTGGCGGAGAATGGCGTCCCAATGACCTCCATTCCTTCAACGCCTCCATTCAGCACACCCGCGGCGCCCACTTCCTCAAGGGCGGCATGGAGTTCCGCTCCTACCGTGAAACCCGCCGCCTGTTCGCCAACGACCAGACCGCCCGCTTCAACTTCGATACCACCTGGACCCGCGGTCCCATCGACAACTCTCCGGCCGCCCCGGGCAATTACGGCCAGTCTTACGCCGCCTTCCTGCTCGGCCTCCCCTCGGCCTCCAACAGCTACATCTCCCGCCAGCCCGACTATGCCGAGCAGTCCCTCTCCTGGGGCTTCTTCGTCCATGACGACTGGAAGGTGAACAGCCGGCTCACCCTCAATCTCGGTCTCCGCTACGAGTTCGAGAATCCGCTCACTGAACGCTGGAACCGCAGCGTCCGTGGCTTCGACTTCGGCTACGTTCCCCCCTTCGAGAGCACCGTCCAGGCCAATTATGCCGCCAATCCCACTCCCGAAGTCCCCGCCTCCCAGTTCCAGACCCGCGGCGGCCTCACTTTCGCCGGTGTCAACGGCCAGCCTCGCGGCCTGTACAATACCCCCAAGGACAACCTGATGCCCCGCATCGGTTTCGCCTACCGCCTCAACCCCGCCACCGTCATCCGTGGCGGTTACGGCATGTTCTTCGGCTTCCTCGGCCAGCGCCGCGGAGACGTCATCCAGACCGGATTCCAGGCGAACACTCCCTTCATCCCCAGCCGCGATAATGGTCTCACCTTCATCGCCAACCTCTCCAACCCCTTCCCCGACGGGATCATCGAACCCGTCGGCAACGCCAATGGCCCTCTCACCTTCATGGGCCAAAGCGTCACCTTCTTCCAGGAGAATCCCCTCAACTCCTACATGCAGCGCTGGCAGTTGGGGATCCAGCGTGAACTCGGAGGCGGTTTCATGGTGGAAACCTCCTACGTCGCCAACCGTGGCACCCACATCGAGCTCAACCAGAACCTCAATGTCGTCCCTCAGCGCTACCTCAGCACCAGCCCTGTCCGCGACGACCCCACCAACAACTACCTCAGCGCCAACATCGCCAACCCCTTCCGCAATCTGCTGCCCGCCGGCGCTGCCGCGGCTTATAATGCCAACGTTGCTGCCCGCGAACGCCTGCTTCGGCCCTATCCGCACTTCGAGGGCGTCAACACCACCCGCTTCGATGGCTACTCCTGGTACCACTCTCTCCAGGTCAATATCGAAAAGCGGTTCTCGAAGAATTACACCTTCCTCGGCAACTACACCTTCTCCAAATTCATGCAGGCCACCGAAGTCCTCAACCAGGACGACGCCCGCCCCTATGAAGTCATCTCCGACTTCGACCGCCCCCACCGCCTCACCATGAGCGGCATCTGGGAAATGCCCTTCGGCCGCGGCCAGAAGTTTGGCGCCGATGTCAATGGCTTCGCCAACGCCATCATTGCCGGCTGGCAACTCAACGGCATCTACACCTACCAGTCCGGTCCACCTATCGGCTTCGGCAACATCATCTTCAATGGCGACATCCGCAATGTCGCCCTCCCGCGCTCCGAACAGTCCGTCGAGCGCTGGTTCAACGTCGACGCCGGCTTCAACCGTGTCGCCGCCCAGCAGTTGACCCGCAACGTGCGCACCTTCCAGCCCCGCTTCGGCTTCATCCGCGCCCACCACGTCAACAACTACGATCTCTCCATGATCAAGAACAACAAGATCGGCGAGAAGATCAATATGCAACTGCGATTCGAGTTCCTCAACGCCTTCAACCGGCCGCAGTTTGCCGCCCCCAACACCAACCCCACCGTCGCGGCTTTCGGCATGATTCAGTCCTCCACGCAGGATAATTATGCCCGCCGCATCCAGCTTGGCGCCCGCCTGGTCTTCTAGGCCAGGCCCGCCATCCCCAACCGCGCCCGGCCCGCCCAACCAGGGGCCGGGCGCTTCTCTTTTCTCCACCCGGTCTCCACACATTTCAGCGAACATGGAGAGATGAACTTGCCCGCGCTGCTCGGTGGCGAACCCGTTCGCCGCCGCCCCTTCCCCGCCTGGCCCGTCTTCGACGCCCGTGAAGAACAACTCGCCCTCGAAGTCCTCCGCAGCGGCCAGTGGTGGCGCTACACCCTCGGCGAAACGCTATCCGAAACCCACGCCGACCCCACCGCCGCTCCCTCCAAAGTCGCTGAATTCCAGCAGAAATTCGCCGCCGCTCATGGCTGCCGTTATGGCATCGCCTGCGTCAACGGCACCGCCGCCCTCGAAGTCGCCCTCCGCGCCATGGGCATCGGCCCCGGAGACGAAGTCATCGTCCCCCCCTACACCTTCATCGCCACCGCCACCGCCCCCATGCTCATCGGCGCCACCCCCGTCTTCTGCGACATCCAACTCGACACCTTCAATCTCGACCCCGCCCGCCTCGAAGCCGCCATCACCCCCCGCACCCGCGCCATTGTCCCCGTCCACTTTGCCGGACTCGCCGCCGACCTCGAGCCCATCCTCTCCATCGCCGCCCGGCACTCTCTCCCCGTTCTCGAAGACGCCGCTCACGCTCATGGCGGCGCCTGGAACGCCCAACCCCTCGGCTCCCTCGGCGCCGCCGCCACCTTCAGCTTCCAGGCCTCCAAGAATATGACCGCCGGCGAGGGCGGCATCATCACCACCAACGACCCCGCCCTCGCCGAACACTGTGAATCGCTCGTCTGGGTCGGCCGCAAGACCGGCCGCCCGTGGTACGAGCACCACCGCCTCGGCTGGAACTACCGCCTCACCGAATTCCAGGCCGCCATCCTTCTCGCCCAACTCGAACGCCTCCCCGCTCAAACCGCCCTCCGCCAGCAGAACGGCGCCCGTCTCGCCCAACTCCTCCGCGAAATCCCTGGTATTGTCCCCCTCGCCGCCCCCGCCTACGCCACCGGACACGCCTGGCACATCTTCGTCTTCCGCTTCCTCGCGGACCAGTTCGGCCTCTCCCGCGCCCGCTTCCTCGAAGCCCTCGCCGCCGAAGGCATCCCCGCTTCCAGCGGCTACGCCCACCCCCTCTATCGCAACCCCCTCTTCGCCGCCCCCGGACTCCCCCTCGACTACTCCCAATTCGTCGACCTCTGCCCCGCCAGCGAACAGGCCTGCGCCGAAGCCGTCTGGCTCGAACACCGCCTCCTCCTTGGCACCCCCGAAGACATGGATGACATCGCCGCCGCCATCGCCAAAATCCACCAGCACCGCGCCGCCCTGACCAAAGATTAAGACCTGCGGACCCCGAATCCGCTACCATGTCATCAGTGTTTCGCTTTGCCTGGATGGTCCTGCTGCTGTGGTGCTGTCTGCCAGGGCCAGGGGCCGGGCAGCAGCCGCCCGTCCGTGAAGTCACCGCCTCCCGCCTCTCCTCCGAAATCCGCCTCGACGGCCTCCTCAATGAACCCGTCTGGCAATCCGCCCAGCCCATCGGCGAACTCGTCCAGCGCGAACCCCGCTCCGGTCAACCTCCCAGCGAACCCACCGAAGTCCGCGTCGCCTACGACCAGGACCACCTCTACATCGCGATCCGCTGCTTCGACTCCGAACCCCGGCGCCTCCGCTCCACCCAGATGCGCCGCGATTCCGTCCTTCAGGACGACGACCACGTCCAGATCCTCCTCGATACCCACTACGACCGCCGCAACGCCTACTACTTCTCCACCAACCCCGCCGGCGTCCTCGTTGATGGCACCATCGCCGATAACAACTCCGCCAACCTCAACTGGGACGGCATGTGGATGGTCCGCACCCGCATCGATGAACTCGGCTGGACCGCCGAATTCGAAATCCCCTTCAAAACCCTCGCCTTCGATCCCAACGCCCGCTCCTGGGGCTTCAATGTCAGCCGCCGCATCGCCCGCCTCCGCGAGGAAAGCCGCTGGATGTCCTTCAACCTCGACAGCGAGTTCTTCCTCGTCGCCCGCGCCGGCGACATCCACGGCCTCGAAGGACTCAGACAGGGCATCGGCCTCGATGTCAAACCCTTCGGCCTCACCGGCTACAGCCGCGACGTCAACCGCCCCGACCGCCACGAACTCGCCCGCGATGCCGGCCTCGACATCTTCTATCGCATCTCCTCCAACCTCGTCTCCAGCACCTCCCTCAACACCGACTTCGCCGAAACCGAGGTCGATACCCGCCAGATCAACCTCACCCGCTTCCCCGTCCTGTTCCCCGAACGCCGCACCTTCTTCCTCGAAGACTCCGGCATCTTCGAATTTGCCGCCGGTCCCGGCACCCGCGACTTCACTCCCTTCTTCTCCCGCCGCATCGGCCTCGTCGATGGCGAGGAAGTCCCCATTCTCTTTGGACAAAAGGTCACCGGCCGTATCGGCCGCTTCGACCTCGGCATCATGGATGTCCAGACCCGCCATTCCGCCATCGCCCCCGCCCGCAACTTCTTCGTCGGCCGCGCCAAAGCGAACTTCTGGTCCCAGTCCTTCCTCGGTCTCCTCGTCACCCGTGGCGAACCCACCGGGCGCACCACCAACTCCCAAATCGGCTTCGATATGAAGATCGCCACCGCCGACCTGTTCGGCTCCGGCAAGAACTTTCGCTCCCTCTTCTATGGCTCGAAAACCTCCACCCCCGGCCGCAGGGGCGACGACTCCTTCTGGGGCGGGGAAGTCGTCTACCCCAACGACCTCCTCTACCTCTGGTACCGCTGGCGCTTCATCGGCGACAACTATAACCCCGCTCTCGGCTTCATGCGCCGCATCGGCGTCGATGAACAGGCCTTCGGTTCCAATTACCGCCCGCGCCCCAAATTCTGGAATATGCGCCAGGTCAGCTTCAAACTCTATTTCATCCAATACCTCAACCGCCGCGAACGCCAGATCGAAAGCCGCAAATATACCAGTACCCCCCTCGAAATCGAATTCAATAGCGGCGAACGTTTCTCCTACCAGTGGATGCCCACCTTTGAACGCCTCTTCGTTCCCTTTGAAATTAATCGCGGCACCATCATCGCCCCCGGCGCCTACTGGTTCCACCGCCACGCCTGGAACTTCGAAACTGCCCTCAATCGCCCCATCTCCTTCAAAGTGAAGGCAGAAAACGGATCATTCTACGCCGGCGACAGCCAGGAATTCTCTCCCCAGATCGTCTGGCGCAAGGACCAGCACCTCACCACCTCCTTCGAACTCCAGCAATACTGGGTCAATGTCCCGGAAGGCTCTTTCACTACCCGCCTCGCCCTCTACCGCCTCGATTACGCCTTCAATCCCAACCTCAGCTTCGCCAATTTCCTCCAATACGACACAAATTCCCGCAATATCGGCATCCAGAGCCGCCTCCGTTACATGGTCAAACCCGGCAACGAACTCTTCATGGTCATCAACCACGCCTGGCAATACACCACCTTCGACCGCACCGAACGCCTCCAGGCCATCCTCACCAACGCCCGCGTCAAACTCAACTACACCTTCCGCTTCTAACCTTGAAAACTGGATCAAGTTGTCTGAAACGCCCTCCGGCGTTGTAGAATAGAAGAGAGCAGCCAGACGGCCGGAAGCGGGCCGAATCCCGGTTGACAAGGAGAGATTACACTATGGCACTGGTATCAATGCGGCAACTTCTGGACGAGGCTGCCAAGGGCGGATACGGCATTGGCGCTTTCAACGTCAATAACATGGAACAGATTCAGTCCATCATGGAAGCGGCTCGTGAAACGAAGTCGCCCGTGATCGTGCAGGCGTCCCGCGGTGCGCGCGCCTACTCGCAGGACCGTTTCCTGTATCACCTCATGATGGCCGCCACCGAACTCTACCCCGAAATCCCCACCGTGCTCCACCTCGACCACGGCAACAGCCCCGAAACCTGCAAGTCCGCCATCGAGATGGGCTTCACCTCCGTCATGATGGACGGCTCCCTCATGCCCGACGGCAAGACCCCCTCCTCGTTCGAATACAACGTCCAGGTCACTAAGGAAGTCGTCGAAATGGCCCACGCCAAGGGCGTCACCGTTGAAGCCGAAATCGGCTGCCTCGGCGGCATTGAAGACGGCCACGGCATGGGCGGCGACGGCCTCGACCACCTCACCGACCCCGACCAGGCCGAAGAATTCGTCAAATTGACCGGCTGCGACGCTCTCGCCATCGCCATCGGCACCTCCCACGGCGCCTACAAGTTCAGCCGCAAGCCCGACGGCGAAGTCCTCAAGATGGACGTCCTGCTCGAAATCCACCGCCGCCTCCCCAACACCCACCTCGTCATGCACGGCTCCTCCAGCGTGCCCCAGGAACTCCAGGACATCATCAACAAGTACGGCGGCAGCCTCAAGCCCACCTTCGGCGTCCCCGTCGAGGAAATCCAGCTCGGCATCCGCAACGGCGTCCGCAAGGTCAACGTCGATACCGACAACCGCCTCGCCATCACCGGCGCCATCCGCAAGGTCTTCATCGAGTCCCCCGAGAAGTTCGACCCCCGCGACTACATGAAGCCCGCCCGCGAAGCCATGAAGAAGGTCGTTGCCGAGCGCATGGTCCAGTTCGGCCAGGCCGGCCACGCCGGCGACTACGAGCCCATCCCGCTCGAAGTCATGGCCGAAAAGTACAAGTCCCTGGCCACCGCCTAGGCCCCCAATCCATAAGTGAAAAGGCCGGATCCCCCCTCCGAGGGGATCCGGCCTCTTCTTTTGGCATCGAATCGGACCGGCTTTAGCTCGCCCGGCCCTGTCTCACTCGTCTCAACCCCAACAGAACCAGTGCCGAAGCCCCCATCACCCAGGTCGAGGGCTCGGGGATCGCCCCGTCCACCGGATCGAACAGGAAGTTCGCGTTGTAATAACCGTTCCCCAGCTCAGTCGGAAACGTCAGGTCACTCCCAATAGCGAACAACCCGTTATCCACCAGTGTCAAACCCACCGCCAGCGTCGTGTTGCCGAACGTCGTAATCAGGTCCGCACTGGTGTCCACGGTCGTTCCCGCGATCACATACGTCCCCGCAGGCAGCAGAAACGGCGAAATATCCGCAAAACGCCACGACGCCTCCAGCGTCCCCGCGGTCCCTGACGGCACCGTCGTGGACACCAGCAGCACACCACCCGATGTGAAAATTCCCACATCGTGCGTGTCCGCCAGTCCGTCTCCCCCCGAGTCGTAATAACCCAGGGCCGTCACGTTTAACGGATTGGACGAACTGAACATCCATCCCGTTGTGTAAGAACCGAAGGCGGTCGCCTCGGTGATATCCGTCGCATTGAGCGCCAGCGTGGCGCCCATCATCGAGCCGCAGCTACACACTACGGCCAATACTAGTTTCAACATTCTCCGTTTTCCTCCTTGATGGCTATGCCATCGGTGTGAACCCAGTGTACTGGAAATCTCATTTATTCGTGAAGAATATTTTGCCCTCTTCCCCCTGCGATATACTCACCCCAGCATGGCCACCCAACCTCGTCCGCCCCGCCCCTCCCAACCGCCCCGCAACCTCCTCTCCAACCGCTGGACCGCCCAGTGGATCGCGCCCGCCGGCGCCGCCCCCCAGGGCTTCGGCGTCTACCACTTCCGCCGCGCCTTCCAACTCGAAAGCCTCCCTCCCGCCTTCCTCGTCCACGTCTCCGGCGACAGCCGCTACGAACTCTTCTGCAACGGCCATCGTCTCTGCTCCGGACCCGCCCGCGGCGACCTCAACCACTGGCGCTACGAGTCCGTCGATCTCCGCCCC
>DNFG01000521.1 GCA_003487005.1 Bryobacterales bacterium | reverse complement strand
GGTCATGCCGAGGGGGGAGGTATTCTTTTCAACGGTCAGGTCGGAGAAGCCGCGGAGGCCGCAGTTGCTTTCGGCGGCGGCGCGGTGGAGTGCGCGAACGACCGGGGGGTGGGGCCAGCCGAGGCGCCAGACGGCGGTCCGGCCGCCGGCGGCGATTTCGGCTTCGGGCGGCAGGAAGGGGAGAGAACCCGGAGGAATCAGGATGGCGCCGCCGTTTTCGACGATGGCAGGCTCATGAAGGCCGATAATGCGCTGCCAGTATTCGACTTCGGCGCGGGTTTTGCTTGTCGTGAGGACGATGGGGACGTGGAGCCGTTTCAGGGCTTCGATCGCGGGGCGGGCGGGTTCCCAGTCGTAGGAATGGTGGTCGAGCAGGCACCCGTCCATATCGGTAAAGACCATCAGCACGAATCCAACATAGCAGGGTCATCAAGGACATGACGCCAAGACTGGGATTTTCGCTTCTGGCGGGCTTTGGCACGCTGATTGTGTTGACGGCGGCGCTGGGGGTGACGCAGGCGCGGAGGGCATCGCAGATTGAGCGGGAGCTGATCGCGGCGCAGGAGGGGTATTCGGCGACGCAGGCGCTGCTCGCGGAGGTACGGGTGGATCTGTACCGGATCGGGATGGATGTGCGGGACTATCTGCTGGACCGGAGCGCGGACAGTTCGGCGGAGATGCGGGCGCAATTGGAGGCGACGCGGGTCCAGATCGAGGGGAATCTGCAGATGCTGGAATCGAGGATGCCGCTGGAGGACCGGGAGACCTTGAACCGGCTGAAGGTGGAGGTGTCGGAGTACATCGACTGGATGAATCCGGCGATTCAGTGGACGCAGGAGGAAAAGCTGGCGCGGAGCGGGAATTATGTGCGGACGGTTTTGCTGACGAGGCGGAAGTCGATCTCGGATGTGGCGAGTCAGGTGGAGGCGATCAACACGGCAAACCTGCAGCGGGCGCGGCAGCGGCTGGAGGCATCGCAGGCGGACTTTCAGACGTGGCTGCGGCGGTTGACGGCGATTGTGCTGGTGTTGAGCGTGCTGGTGGCGGGTCTGAGCACGACATGGATATTGCGGCTGGAGAAGAAGGCGGAACTGAACCAGCAGAGGGCGGTGGAGGCGGAGAAGGAGTTGCGGCGGTTGTCGCAGCAACTGGTGAAGGCGCAGGAGGACGAGCGGCGTTCGCTTTCGCGGGAGTTGCATGACGAGGTGGGGCAACAGATCACGGCGTTGCGGGTGGAGATTGCGAATCTGGGGCGGATTCCGGTGGAGGAGCGGGAGACGTTTTCGAGTCATCTGAAGGAGGCGAAGGGGTTGGCGGAACAGACGATGAAGACGGTGCGGGACCTGGCGATGGGTTTGCGGCCGTCGATCCTGGATGATTTCGGGCTGGGTCCGGCGATTGAGTGGCAGGCGCGGGAGTTTTCGAGGCGGACGGGTGTACCGGCGCACGTGGAGGTGAACGGGTCGCTGAACGGGCTGACGGAGGGGGACCGGACGAGTCTGTTCCGGATCGTGCAAGAGGCGCTGACGAACATCACGAAGCACGCGAGCGCGTCGGAGATCCGGATCGCGCTGACGGCGGGCGATCAAGGTGTCATGCTAAGAGTGGAAGACAACGGCAAGGGAATGGATCCCCAGGATGCCCGCGGACGCGGGCTTGGACTGGTGGGCATCGAGGAGCGGGCGCGGGAAATGGGCGCGGGCTTCGCGTTGCAGACACAGCCGGGACAGGGGACAGCCCTGGAGATCAGTATTCCGCGGAGACTCGCAGCATGAGTGCAATCAAGGTTTTGCTCGCCGACGATCACGGTGTGGTCCGCAAGGGACTGCGCTTTCTGGTGGAGCAGGAGGAAGACATCACAGTGGTGGGGGAGGCGGGGGACGGGCGCGAGGCGGTCCGGCTGGCGAAGGATCTGCAGCCGGACGTGATTGTGATGGACATCGCGATGCCGCAGTTGAACGGGATTGACGCGACGGCGCAGTCGATCAAGGCGAGCCCGTCGAGCGGGGTCTTGATCTTGTCGATGCACAACGACGAGAGTTACATTTTGCGGTCGCTGGAGGCCGGGGCGCGGGGGTACATCCTGAAGGACAACGCGGAGGAGCATCTGGTGCAGGCGATCCGGGTGGTGGCGCAGGGCAAGCCGTTTTTCTCGCCGGTGATTGCGCAGACGCTGCTGGAAGACTACATGCGGAACCTGCAGCAGAAGGGGCAGCAGGACAGTTATTCGCTGCTGACGGACCGGGAGAAGCAGGTGCTGCAGTTGCTGGCCGAGGGGCGGTCGAACAAGGATGTGGCGCAGTTGCTGGATCTGAGCGTGTACACGGTGGAGACGCACCGGACGCGGATCATGCAGAAGTTGAACCTGCACAACACGGCGGAACTGGTGTTGTACGCGGTGAGGAAGAAGATTATCGCGTAGGGGCGGCGGTCAAAGGTTGCGGAGGGCGGCCCAGCGTTCATCGACGCGGGTGGTGGAGCAGGAGCAGGGGTTGGTGTTGCGGTTGGCTCCGCATTGGGGGCAGAGGCCGAGGCACTCCTCGCGGCAGGTGAGGCGCATGGGGAGGCTGAGGAGGACGAAGTCGCGGATGGCTTCTTCGAGTTCGACGCCATCGCCGGTGTAGAAGGAGAGGTCGATTTCGCCCTCTTCGAGGTGGATTTCGGCGTGGGCGGTCTTCTTGGGGGCGGGGCGGTAGAAGAGGTCGAATTTGGAGGCGATCTGGGCGGAGGCGGCTTCGAGGCAGCGGGAGCAGACGCCCTCAACGGCGGCTTCGACGTGGCCGCGGAGGCGGATTTCGCCGAGGGTATTGGGGAGGAGTTCGGCGGTTCCGGCGGTGTGGAGGCTGCCTTTTTGGGTGAGGTCGGGGCCGAGGGCGATCTCGCCGGGGGCGAAGTTCACGTCAAAGTGAACGGGATGGTGTTCGAGTTCGGTGAGATGAAAGAGCATGGGAGGGAGCCTGAGCCTCTGATCCCATGATACGACTTAGGCCGGAGGGAGGAAGCGGCGGACGGCCACGTCGTAGAAGCCGGCGCCGAGGACGCCGCCGAGCAGGGGGCCGGCGATGGGGATCCACCAGACCATGGAACCGTCGGTGAGGCCGTTGTTGCGGAAGCCGGCGAGGACGGTGAACAGGCGGGGGCCGAGGTCGCGGGCGGGGTTGATGGCATAGCCGTGCATGGCGCCGAAGCTGATGCCGATGGCGACGACGATGAGGCCGATGACGACGGGCGCGAGTCCGGGGGCGAGGGTGACGTTGCGTTCGTCGGTGACGGCGAAGATGAGGAAAAGCAGGAGGGCGGTACCGAGGACCTGGTCAAAAAATCCGGCGGAGGGAGCGCCGGGGAAGGCGGGGAAGGTGCAGAAGACGCCGGCGGTTTTTTCGAGCAGGGGATCGAACTGGCGGAAGGCTTCGCGGTAGTTGAGGTAAACGATGGCGGCGCCGGCGAAGGCGCCGGCGGTTTGGGCGAGGGCATAGGGGAGAGCCTTGGCCCAGGAGAACCCGCGGAAGAGGGCGAGGGCGAGAGTGACGGCGGGGTTCAGATGGGCGCCGCTGACGCGGCCGGCGGCATAGACGCCGAAGGTGACGCCGAGGCCCCAGCCGAGGGTGATGTTGGTGTAGCCGCCGTTGACGACCTCGCCGGGATCGCCTTTGGCGAACAGGACGACCATGGCGACGACACCGGCGCCAAAGAGAAGGATGAGCATGGTGCCGATGAATTCGGCGATTAATTCGGCGAGCAGGCCGCGTTTGGGCATAAACAGAAGGATGGTATCACGGCAGGTTTTCTTCGATCCATTCGAGCATGGCGCGCTGTTCCTCAGCGTGGCCGAGGCGGGCTTCAATGTTGAGGTAGCGAATGGAGCGGGCGGCGCAGAGGCGGGAGAGGGATCCGTCATCCTCGCCGGCGGGGCGGTGCTGGAGGACGACGTTGAAGGGGGAGGCGGCGAGGCGGTCGAAGTCGGCGGGATGGGTGGCGAGGATGAAATCGTAGGGGGCGCCGCGGGTGGGCAGGGAGACACTATGGCTGATGGCGATTTCGTTTTCGACGGAATAGCCGGACGAATTATTGTGGAGGGCGATGAGGAGTCCGCCGGGTGGAGGCAGGAGGGGTTGAAGGAGGGCGGGGCGGCGGCGGTCGAGCCAATCGAGGGCGGCGGAGATGCGGGAGGCGGGGACGTGGGGGTTCAGGAGGTGGAGATTGCGCTGTGCTCCGGCGCGGGAGAACATGCGGTTGGGGTCGAGTTGAAGGCCGCGGAGGGGGACGTGGCGGGTGTTGCCGGTGACGAGGAGAGCGCGGCCGGGGCGGCCGGGCATGCGGGCGAGGAGAGTGTCGCGGGCGGTCTGTTCATTGCCGTGAATGAGGAGGTAGCGGCGGGGGCCGGGGCGGGGTTCGATGATGTCGAATTCGATGCCGGCGAGTTGGCGGCGGCGGGTGGCGGCGGCGAGCAGGGGCGTGCCGGGAAGAGCGAGGAGGGAGGCGAGCCAGCGGCGGCGGGAGAGGTCGCGCAAGTGCATGGAATTTCAGAATAACCGCTCGTCGGGGAGGCTTGCCGCCGGACGTGGCGAGACAGATAATGGATGCGGAGGTCTTTGATGATCCTCGAAGCAGCCAATCCAATGACGCAGGCTGAACTCGAACGTGAATTTAATCCCTGGCTGGCGGCCGAGACCCGCTTTAATGAAGCCGCGGCGCGGCTGGGGTTGGATGACGGAATGAGAAAGGTTCTGCGCACACCGGGCATGGAGGTAACCGTCAACATCCCGGTGCAACTCGACGACGGGCGCCTGGAAGTATTCACAGGCTACCGCGTTCAACATTCGATCGCGCGCGGGCCGGCCAAGGGCGGCATCCGCTATGCGCCGGACGTGACGCTGGACGAAGTCCGGGCGCTGGCGTCCTGGATGACGTGGAAGTGCGCGGTGGTCAACATCCCGTTCGGGGGCGGCAAGGGGGGCGTGATCTGCGACCCGAACGTGCTCTCACAGAACGAACTGGAGCGGATCACGCGCCGGTACACGGCCGAACTGATCGACGTGATCGGACCGGAGCGGGACGTGCCCGCGCCCGACATGAACACCAACGAACAGACCATGGCGTGGATCATGGACACCTATTCCATGCACAAGCGCACGACGGTCACGGCGGTGGTGACGGGCAAGCCGCTCAATCTGGGCGGATCGCGAGGCCGGCCGGAAGCGACCGGGCGCGGGTGTCTGTTCACGACGCTGCAGGCGCTGCGCAAGTTCCAGATGGAACCGGCGCAGACGCGCGTGGTGGTGCAGGGATTCGGCAATGTGGGCGGAAAAGCCGCGTTGCTGATGCAGAAAACCGGCATGAAAATCATCTCCGTTATTGAGTGGGATGGAGCCATTTATAACCCCCACGGCATCGACGTGGTGGCGCTGGACGGGTTTCGGAAGGCGACCGGATCGATTACCGGATTCCCGGGCGCCGAACCGATCGACCGGCAGGACGCGCTGTATCTGGAGTGTGACGTCCTTCTGCCGGCCGCGAAGGAAAACGTCATTCATTCAGGCAATGCGCACAAGATCAAAGCAAAAATCCTGTGCGAGGGCGCCAACGGGCCGACGACCGCGGCGGCGGACCGGATCCTCGAGGAGCGCGGCGTCTTTGTGCTGCCGGACATTCTGGCGAATGCCGGGGGCGTGACGGTGTCTTACTTCGAGTGGGTCCAGGACCGTCAGGGCTTCTTCTGGAACGAGCAACTGGTGAACGGCCGTCTGGAAGAAATCATGGTGAATGCCTTCAAGGACGTAGTGAAGTACGCCGAAGATCACCACGTAAACAACCGGACAGCGGCCTACATGCTGGCGCTGGACCGGGTGGCGTTTGCGATCAAGTTGCGCGGGATTTACGCGTAAGCCGAGCAGGAGAAGAGAGGACCGGCGCGGACCGCCGGTCCTCTTCTTGCGCCTATTTGTTGAGACTGCGGGGTAATTTGGGGATGCCGAACTGCCCGCTCAGATCGCCAAGCTGATCGAGATCAATATCACCTTGAATGTGGACGATCGTCAGTTCCTTCCGTTCTCCGGTGATGATGGTGATGCCCTTTGGCTTGCCTTTTTCCCTCAGCACGTGGATCTCGGAGAAGGCAGAGAGTGCTTCCTTGCCGGATTCGGTGTGGCGGACGATCCGCGTCCAACCGGGCGCGGTCAACTGTTTGCGGAGGGGTTCGAGATCGGACTGCGACCACTGATCCGGCTTGTCGAACTCGAAGGAACGGACGTAGATGCCTTGCAGGTTGGAGACCAGGCTCTTGACCTTCGCTTCATCGGGTTTGGAGGCGGAGAGAAATCGTCCGGCCATGTTCAGCAGGCTGGCGTCGAGCGTGATCTCGGTGGATTCCTTCGCGGCCTTGGCGAGGTGGTCCAGGTCCAGTTTGATCTGGGACGCGGCCGGCGCCGCGGCCAACAGGATTGCAGTGCACAGGATGATGATGTGATTCATACTCACTTCTCCGCGTTCGCGGGCACGACTTTCGCCTGAATCTGAGTCAGTTGACTGCCGGTGATGTGCAGCGCGGTCATCAACTGCTCCTTGGCCTGCTGGCCCTGCTGGTACTCCCGGTACTGCAGGCCGAAGACGGCCAGGGCAAGCGATGCGGCGAGCGCCATGGCATATCTGGGGAACTGAAGCAGGCGACGCGGCGGGCGCTTCCGTTGCGGCTCTCCGGCCAGGGCGAGCGTTCTTTCGACGAATCCGGCGGGCGGATCGACAGGGCGCAGTGCCCGGCGAAGCTGATCTTCGAATTGGTTCATGAATTCACCTCCCGCTGTTGCCGCGCGGCCTTCTCGCGCAGCAGATGGAGCGCGCGGTGCAGGCGGGTCCGCACGGTGCGCGCGGGAATCCCGAGTGTTTCAGCGATCTCCATCGGATCCATCTCTTCCTGATACCGCAGCACGATCATCATGCGCGCCTGCGGGGGCAGGGAAGCCACCAGCCGCTGGAGCAGGCGCGACATCAGCGGATCGGCTTCCCGTTCGACCGCCGCCAGGGGGGGCGCATCTTCGAGCGCCACCTGAGCCCTGGTCTTGCGGGCGCGGACCTGATCGATGCAGCGGTGCGTGGCCACCCGGCGCAACCAATGTTTGACATGGCCGGCATCCTCCACGCGATCGAGATCACGGTGGAGTTGCAGGAACACGTCCTGCGCCACCTCTTCGGCCAGCGCCCGGTCGTGCAGGTAGTGCCAGGCGATGCTGAAGACCATGGCGCTGTGCTCCCGGACGATCTGCTCGAAGTCCGCGCGGGCGGCGGTGGTGGCGGTGGCCGGGATGGCGGCCAGGTGGCTCATGACGGCGGCGTTCACTTCCGGTTCTGCAACTCTGCCAGATCGAAGGCGATCTTCGAGTTCACCATCGCCTGCAAATCCTTCACATTCAGCTTGCCGAGGATGTGGACGACGGTCAACTCCTTCGGTTCCGCCGCAAGCACCGCGATGCCGGCGGCCTCGCCTTCCTTCAGCATCAGAAAGACATCGACGGTCTCTTTGGTCTCGCGGACGCTCACGATCTTGCTCCAGCCGGTCCCGCCCATCTGGCGGCGGATGTCTTCGAGGTCCGACGGTTTGTATGCGCCTTCGTTCTCGAATTCGAACGTGCGCACCTGGAGCACATCGATGTTGGCGGCCTGCGCGGGAATGCCCTTGCCCGGTTTGCCTTCCTTGACGTCTTTCGGCAGCGCGGCGAGCGCGGCCTTGATCTGGGCGCCGTCCATGTCGATGACGACATGTTCCTTGGCGAGCGGGATCAGGTGATCGAGCTTGAGGTCGAGTTTCTGGGCCGGCAGCGCGGTGGTCATCACCAGCGCGGCGGCGAGCGTGAGAAGTTGGATCTTCATGGGGTTGTTCGTCCCTTCATCTGCTAATACGAAGCAAGCGGCCGCGTGACACAACTTTTTTCCGGTTCCGGCCATACAATGGTGCCCATGGTGCAAATCGCTGCAATCGTTCTGCTGCTGCCCATGCTGGCGGCGGCCACCGAGCCGCCCGAATCGTGGATCGACCCCGACACCGGCCACCGCGTGGTCCGCCTGACGAAAGAACCGGGCAGCGCCAGCCTGTACTTCAACCAGAACGGCTACACCGCCGATGGCAAACACCTCGTGTACACGACCCCCGGCGGCATCTCGATTCTTCATCTCGAGACGCGCGAGGCCCGCCAGGTGGTCACCGGACGCGTCCGGATGATTGACGCCGGCCGGAAGCATCCCCGGGTCTACTACACGCGCGACGGCGCCGCGTGGTGGACAAACTACCACACCGGGGAGTCCCGTAAGATCGCCGACCTGCCCCGCCGCGGAGGGATTGCGACCGTAAATGCTGACGAGACTCTGCTGGCCGGCACCTACATCGAGGGCGACGGCCGTGATTACAACAACCAGCGCCCCGCGACGCCCGCGCCCGCCGCTGCCTCCCAGGCTCACTCGCTCGATCAACCCCGCAACAAGGGCCAGATGATGGAGGACCGCCTCGCCGCCCGCCTGCCCATGGCCATGTTCACGGTCCATGTCGAGACCGGCGAGACCCGCGTCATCCACCGCGCCACCGACTGGCTCAATCACCTTTTGTTCTCCCCCACCGACCCCACGCTGCTCATGTTTTGCCACGAAGGTCCCTGGCACAAAGTCGATCGCCTCTGGACCATTCGCACCGACGGCTCGCAACTCACCAAGATCCACACGCGCACCATGGACATGGAGATCTGGGGCCACGAATTCTGGAGCGCGGACGGCAAAACGATCTGGTACGACCTCCAGACGCCGCGCGGCGAGGACTTCTGGCTCGCGGCTTACGAGGTCGAAACCGGGCGCCGGACCTGGTATCACCTCGAGCGCGATGAATGGTCGGTCCACTTCAACGTGTCCCATGACGGCGCGCTGTTCTGCGGCGATGGCGGCGACCCCGGACAGGTGGCGCGGGCGAAAGACGGGCAGTGGATCTATTTGTTCCGCCCGGAACTCGTGCCGCTGCGCGGCATCGTGGCCGACCCTGCGCTGGTCCGCCCCGGCGTGCTGCGCGCCGAGCGTCTGGTCAACATGGCGAAGCACAACTACCGGCTTGAGCCGAATGTCAGCTTCACGCCGGACCGCAAATGGGTCGTGTTCCGGTCGAACATGTTTGGTGATACTTACGTCTTCGCGGTCGAGGTGGCGCGCGCGGGCAAGTGATCTGTCATCCGGGTTTCATGCCCGTTTGATAAGCTGCCGGGCATGACCGTCCATCCACGTGCCCTCCTTCTACTTGGGTTGGCCGCCTCGCTGCTGCCCGCCCAGATGGTCCGCCATCACAGGCCGATGCCCAAAGCCGGGGAATTCCATGTCCTGAAGGCCGATCTGCACATGCACACGGTCTTCTCCGACGGCCTCGTCTGGCCCACGGTGCGCGTCACCGAAGCCTGGCGCGAAGATCTTGACGTCATGTCGATCACCGATCATGACGACTACCGCCCGTTCGAGAAGGACGTCTCGGCCGATCTGTCGCGTCCCTACGAAATCGCGCGGCCGATGGCCGAGAGCCTCGGCCTGCTGATCGTGCCCGGAGTTGAGATCACCAAGGGCGATATCCACTTCAACGCGCTCTTCATCAAGGATCACAACGCGTTCCGCGGCAAGGAACTGCAGGCCGGCCTCGCCGAAGCGCGGCGTCAGGGCGCTTACTCCTTCTGGAATCACCCCGGGTGGCGCGGCAAGGCCCAGTGGTGGCCGCCCATCGCCACCGCGTATTCAGACAAGCTCTTCCAGGGCATCGAGATCGTTAACGGCCGCTCCTACTACGAGGAGGCCCACCCGTGGATCGGTGAATACAAACTCGCCGTCATCGCCAATTCCGATATCCACGCGCCTTCGCTCTCCGCGGAGGAGCGCTCGATGACTCTACTGCTCGCGAAGGAGCGGACCCTGGAGGGTGTTCGCGAAGCGCTCTTCGCCGGCCGGACCGTCGCCTGGCAGCAGAAGCGGTTGATCGGCAATCCCGACATCCTCATGCAACTCGTTAAGGCCTACCTGCAGACGCCCGCCAGCGTTGGCCTACGCGCCGGCGCGCGCTCCGCCCCCTACATTCTCCGCAACGATTCCTCGTTGACCTTCGAGCTGAAATCCGTCGAAACGCCCGTGTGGATGGACCCGTTGACCATCGTCGTCCCGCCGCAATCGAGCGTCGCCGCCACGCTGCGCTTCAAGGCCGATGCCCCCAAAACCCGCCAGAAAGTCACCCTCCGGATGGAGGTGACCAACGCGCTCGCCGGACCCGCCCAACCGCTGGTCCTGCCCATCGAGTTCGAGTACGCGCCACGATAGCGGGCGTCATCCCTCTGATTCGACCGTTGACGCGCGTAGCGGCACGCGCAGAAGCACCCAAGCGATGGCGGCGAACGCCGCCATCGACAGCCATCCGGCCGTTCCCTCGAACCACGCGAAGTGGCTCTGCCCGGTCAACCACTCGGGCACCGACGGCGCCTTCGCCACGAACAGCACCGCGAGCAGAATTCCCAGAATCGCCTCGCCCGCGATCAGGCCCGAAGCGAGCAGCGTTCCCCGGTCCGCCGCTTCCGCGCGTCCTTTGGACAATTTCCCGAACACCCACTGCAGCACCCCGCCCAGGAAGATCGCCGACGACGTGTCAAACGGCAGATACATCCCGACAGCCACCAGCATCAGCGCCCGCGCGCCCATCAGAATCAGCGCCACCCCGCCCGCCGCGCCGATCGCCAGCAACCCCCAGGGCATCTCCCCGCTCATGATGCCTTGCGCCAACTGCGCCATCAGCCCCGCCTGCGGCGCGGGCAGCGCGCGCCCGCCCAATCCGCCCGTCTCCAGATTCGCCTCGTGCAGCGCGACGATGGGCAGGAACAGGAACAACGACAACAGCACCACCGCCACGATCTCGACCACCTGCATCTTCCACGGTGTCCCGCCCAGCAGGTGCCCCGCCTTCAGGTCCTGAATCAGCGAGCCCGAAACCGAAATCGCCACCGCCACCACCGCCGCCACCCCCAGCACCGCCGCCGCTCCCGCCGCGCCGGTCACCCCCAACGCCAGCAGCAGCATCGCTGAAAGCACCAGCGCCGTCAGCGTCAGCCCCGACAACGGCTGATTCGACACCCCCACCAACCCGGCCAGGTATCCGCCTACCGCGCACAACAGAAACCCCGCCCCACCCATCAGCAGCGCCGTAATCAAGGCCGGGACAAACGCCCCGGTGAAGCTGTAGTAAATGAAAGTGACGGGCACCACCAGCACCGCCAGCGCGCCGAAAATCCACGCCGCGGGCAGATCCCGCTCGGTTCGCTCCGTCACCGCCGCGGCCCCTTTTGACCGCCGCAAGGCCCCGCCCACGGACTGCGCAATCGCTCCGCGCATCGAGTACATCGTGTTCACCGCGCCCACCAGCATCATGCCCACGGCAATCGGCCGGACCACGTTGTACCAGACCGTGAACGCCGCCACATCCTGCGAGACCCCGCCCAACCGCGCAGGCAGGTCCGGGTCAAAAAACAGCAGGAGCGGGATCAACACCCACCACGCCAACACGCCCCCCGACACGTTCACCGACGCGTACTTCGGCCCGATGATGTAGCCAATCCCGATCAGCGCCGGCGACAGCGCCGGTGTCGACCACGGAATCCCGCCCGCGTGGGTCACCGACGCGATCGTCTCCCGCGAGAAATTGAAGTGCTTCACCATCCCTTGCGGAAACGCCAGAAACCCCTCGAAATACTCCCTGAATAGCGGCAATCCGCGCTCGCTCTTCAGAAATTGGATCAGCGCCCCGAACGCCATCCCGCCGAAAATCAGCCGCGGCGCCGACCCCGAATCCTGGCCCGCTCTGACGATTTCGTACGAAGCCACGCTCTCCGGCCACGGCAAACCGGCGTCCACGCACAACGCCCGCCGCAGCAGGATGATGAAGAACACGCCGAGTAGCCCGCCCGCCAGCAGGATGAACGTCGCCTCCCAGTAGTGGCCTCGCAGACTCGACCACAATCGCTGTCCGCCCACATCCAGCAGCAGAAACGCCGGCAGCGTGAAGATCGCGCCTGCCACCAGCGCTTCCCCCACGCTCGCCGCCGTGCGCGCGATGTTCTGCTCGAGTATGCCGCCGCGGAACGCCGGCAACCGGAACAGCGCCATCGCGATTACCGCCGCCGGAATCGTCGCCGCCACCGTCTGCCCGGCCTTCAGTCCCAGCCAGGCGTTCGCCGACCCGAACACAAACGCGAGGAACAGCCCCAGTCCCACCGCCTTCAAAGAGAGTTCGCGTTCCGGCGCCGGTTGAGTCGACATGGGAAATAGCATAGCGCTCGCCGCCGCCTGGCCGGGCGCAAGTCTCCTGTTCCGTCCGCGACGGCGGAGCCGGTCACTGTCAGGAATCAGAGGGCCGGATCTAGCTGTGGCGCGCCTTCACGATCTCGACCGCCCGCAGCCAATCTTCAGTGGCATGCCCATGCACCCCGCCGCG
The DNA here is from genome assembly GCA_003487005.1 of Bryobacterales bacterium. Taxonomy (GTDB): domain Bacteria; phylum Acidobacteriota; class Terriglobia; order Bryobacterales; family Bryobacteraceae; genus PNKE01. The sequence continues at coordinate 11,524 of DNFG01000521.1, read as the reverse complement.
GTTGATCCACAGAAAGTAGGCTTCCTGTTCGATCTCGGCGCGATGCAGTTCGATATCGAACGCCGCCACCGTGGCGGTCTTCGCCCGCGGAGCGGACTTGCGCGGCGTGGACTTGTGCGTGGCCGCGGGCGTCTTCGGCGCGGCCTTCCCCGTTGTGGCGGTCTTCGCTTTCGCCTTCACTTCCGGCGCCGGAGCAGCGGCCGCCGGGACCTCCACCTTCTTCGTGCGTGTTGCCGTCTTCCGTTTCGGGGCTGTCGCGGGCGCGGCCACTGGGGCTTCGGTCACTTTCTTCTTTGCAGGCATGGATCTCGTCTCCTTGTGAATTCGGGAATCGTCCGCGGGCAAAGGAACTGCTTTGCTGCAGCAACATGGCCGGTCAGGCCCCCGCCGGGACACGCGGAACAATGTCTCTCTGACTTGTTTTATTATCGCCCATCCCAGGGCACGCTCGCACCTCGCACCGGCCTTCTGGACACCCGCAGCCCCGAACCGCTACCTTGGAGCAAGTGCGACAGGGAGTCTTTTCCACGGGCGCGCGGGCGATCTCTGTGCCCGGGCGGGTCAACCTGATTGGCGAACATATCGATTATCACGGCCTGGACGTTCTGCCCATGGCCCTCGAACGCCGGGTCCGCGTCCGGTTTCAGCCACGCAATGACGCGCGCATCCACGCCTCCAGCCACAACGGTTACGGCCAGCGCGGCTTCGATTGGACTCCGGCACTCGAACCCGCCGCCGTCGGCGACTGGGAAAATTACCTCCGCGCCGCCGCCACCACCGTCGCCGCCCGCTGGAATCCCGGCCTCGGCATCGATGCCGATGTCGATTCCGACCTGCCCGCCGCCGCGGGCCTCTCCTCTTCCTCCGCGCTTTACGCCGGCTTCGTTCTCGCTCTGCTCGAAGCCAACGGCATCCGCGCCGGTTTCGATGAATTGATGGACATCCTTCCGGAAGGCGAACAGTTCGTCGGCACCCGCGGCGGCGGAATGGACCACGCCGCCGTGCTCGGCGCCGTCGCCGGTTGCGCTCTCCGCGTCCGCTTCCGGCCTGTCCGGGTCGAACCCGTGCCAGTCCCGCCCGGCTGGGCATTCCTCGTGGCTCACAGCATGACCACCGCCCACAAATCCGGTGGCGCGCGCGACGAATACAACGCCCGCCGGACCGCCGGCCACACCGCGCTTCAACGCCTCGGCTTGACCTCCTACCAGAGCGCCGACCCCGCCGACGCCCGCCGCCTCGAATCCCCGCTCGAACGCGACAGCTACCTCCACGTCACCACTGAACGCGATCGCGTCGAACACGCCGTCCGCCTGATGCAGACCGGCGATGCCGAAGCCTTCGGCGCCGTCCTCTGCGCCTCCCACGACAGCCTGAGAGACCGCCTCAAAGTCAGTTGCCACGCCCTCGATCAACTCGTGACCGCCGCACTCGCGGCCGGCGCTCTCGGCGCCCGTCTCACCGGCGCCGGCTTCGGCGGCTGCGCCGTCATCTTCTGCCGCCGCCACGATCGCGATGCCGTCCGCGACCGGTTGAAACACTCCTTCTATGCCGGCAAACCGGAATTCGTGGAATCTCTCCATCTGATCGATGCCGAAGCCGGCGCCGGTGCGCTGGCATCGCTCGCTCCGGTGGAGTAGAATCACCTGCTTATGCATCTGGCTCCCCTCGATTGGCTGATCGCGATCGGTTCGCTGCTCATTTGCTTCATCCCCGCCCTGTTTTTTGCCAAACGTTCGGGCAAAAACACGTCGGAGTTCTTCGCGTCCGGGCGAGCCGTTCCCTGGTGGCTCGTCGGCCTTTCCATGGTCGCCACCACCTTCTCCAGCGATACCCCGAACCTCGTCACCAACTTCGTCCGGACCCAGGGCGTCGCCGGCAACTGGCAGTGGTGGGCCTTCACCCTCACCGGCGTCTCCACCGTCTTCTTCTATGCCCGCCTCTGGCGCCGCTCCGGTGTGCTCACCGACCTCGAATTCTACGAAGTCCGCTATTCCGGCAAGGCCGCCAGCGCCGTCCGCGGGTTCCGCTCCCTTTATCTCGGCTTCTTTTTCAACTGCATCATCATGGCGTCGGTCAACCTCGCCGCCTGCAAAATCGCCGCCGTGCTCTTTGGCCTCGACCGCTGGCAGACTCTCCTCGCCGTCGGTCTCCTGAACGTCATCTTCGCCGCCCACTCCGGCCTCTGGGGCGTCCTCGTCATCGACACCATCCAGTTCTTCACCATGATGGCCGCCGTCATCGGCGCCGCTTACTTCGCCGTCAATCTCCCCGAAGTCGGTGGTATGACCGGACTCGTCGACAAACTCTCCTCCACCACCGGCCCCGGCGGCCTCAATTACCTCTCAATGCTGCCCGATTTCTCCAGTAATTGGGATCTCGCCGTCGCCATTTTCATCATGCCCCTGGCCGTGCAGTGGTGGTCCGTCTGGTATCCCGGTGCTGAACCCGGCGGCGGAAGCTACATGGCCCAGCGCATGCTCGCTTCCCGCACCGAAAAGGACGCCCTCGGCGGCACCCTCTTCTTCAACCTCGCCCACTACGTCCTCCGCCCCTGGCCCTGGATCCTCGTCGGCCTCGCCTCCCTCGTCGTTTACCCCGAACTGAGCGACCTCCAGAAGGCGCTCCCCCACGTCAACCCCACGCTCGTCGGCCACGATATCGCCTACCCGGCCATGATGCGCTTCCTGCCCGTCGGCTGGCTCGGGTTGATGGTCGGCGGCCTGATCGCCGCGAATTCGTCCACCATCCTCACCCACCTCAACTGGGGCGCGTCCTACATGGTCCACGATTTCTACCGCCGCTTCCTCTGCAAGGATCGCGAAGAAAAGCACTATGTCCTCGCCGGACGCGTCTCCACCATCCTGCTCTTCGTCGTCTCTTCCGCGATGGTCTTCGCTCTGGAAACCTCCCAGGACAGCTTCAACATCATCCTCCAGATCGGCGCCGGCACCGGCCTCCTCTACCTCGTCCGCTGGTTCTGGTGGCGCGTTACCGCCTGGTGTGAAATCACCGCCATGGTCGTATCCTTCGCCATGTCCATCCTGCTGCTGTTCGCACGCCGCGGCGGACTCGCCCTGGGCACCCACCAGGAACTGCTGCTGACCGTCGCCGTCACCACCGCCTGCTGGCTCGCCGTCGCCTACCTCGGCCCGCAAAATGACATGGATACCCTCATCAGCTTCTATAAGAAAGTCCGCCCCTTCGGACCCGGCTGGGAACCTGTCCGCCGCGCTGCCAACATCCCACTCGCCGAAGCCGCCGAAGATCGGCGCGCCGCCAATATCCCCAACGCCCTGCTCGGCTGGGTCGCCGGCTCCGTTCTCATCTGGTCCGCCCTGTTCACCGTCGGCAACTTCCTCTATGGCCGGACCCAGATCGCCTTCGTGCTTCTCGCCATCAGTCTCCTCAGCGGCGCCTTCGTCGTCAGGACCGTCAACCGGATGTGGAAGTAACCCCCCATCGCACTCCGCTGCGAACTGCGATATAACCTTAAACAGACCTTGTGGTCTGATATGAATTCGCAGCCCGGGAGGTGGAAGCGATGTTCAAAAAAGATCGTCCGGTGGAAGCACTGGTGGTGGGCGCGGGCCCCGTGGGGCTCTTTACGGCCCTTTCTCTGGCCCGGCGCGGCGTCGGCGTCGAAGTGGTGGACACAGGCATCTGGCCCTGCCAGCACAGCTACGCCCTCGCCCTGCACCCCGCCTCGCTCGCCCTTCTCGATGAACTGGGACTCAAACAGCAGGTCCTCGAGCGGGCCTATCCCGTCCGGCAACTCGGATTGTGGGACCGCGACGGCGCCCGCGCCTCCATCGACCTCACCAGCGCCGGCGACTGCCTCGCCGTCGTCCGCCAGGACGTCCTCGAGGAAATGCTCGAAAGCGCTCTCGCGGACCTCGGCGTCAAAGTCTCCTGGCGTCACGAGGTCTCCAGAATCGAACAGGTCAACGGCGCCGTCAGCGTGCGCGTCGACCGCTTCGAGCGCGAATCCCGCGGCTACATCGTGGCCCACACCGAATGGGTCGTCGCCGAGTCGAAAGAATTCGAAGTACCCTTCGTCATCGGCGCCGACGGCCACCGCTCCCGCGTCCGCCGTGCCCTGAATGTCGACTTCCCCGAAGTCGGCCCCCCGCTCTACTTCGCCGTCTTCGAGTTTTCCGCCGACTCCGGCCTCGACGGGGAAACCCGCCTCGTCTTCGGCGATGAAACCACAGACGTCCTCTGGCCCCTGCCCGGCGGCGCCTGCCGCTGGAGTTTCCACCTCCCCGGCTATACAGACGAACACGCCGAGGCCCTCAAGAACCAACTGCTGAAGTCCGGCTTCGGCTACTTCCCCACCGAACGCGAGAAGGACAGGTCCTCCGGCGGTGGCGACTCCCTGCCCGTGCTCGAAGAAGCCCGCCTGATCGAGTACGTCCGCGCCCGCGCTCCCTGGTTCACCGCCAGGCCTGCCGAAGTCTCCTGGCGGACCCTCGTCCGCTTCGAGAAACGCCTCGCCAGCCGCTTCGGCCAGGGCGGAATGTGGCTCGCCGGCGACGCCGCCCACCTCACCGGACCCGCCGGCGTCCAGAGCATGAACCTCGGCCTCTTTGAAGGACACGACCTCGCCCTCAACATCGCCAATATCCTGAAGGCCGGAGGGCAGTGGGACTCGCTCGAATCCTTCAACACCCGGTGGACCCAGGTCTGGCGCGAGTTGCAGGGATTGACCGGCGGCCTCGAGCCCACCGGCAACTGCCCCGACTGGCTGAAAGACAAGGGCGGCCGCCTCCTGCCCTGTCTGCCCGCTTTCGGTGATCCGCTCAGGGCGCTCGCCGCTCAGGTCGGGCTCCGCCTCAAGGACTGATTCAGAAGCCCGCCAGCCTCACAATCTGGTTGTAATGGTGAACGTGGCGACCCGGCTCGCCGCGTTCACCCGCCGCCGCCATTGACGCCGCCAATACCCCCGCCGGCATCGGCCGGTACTTGCTCAGCCCGCCCGCCATCATCCATTCCAACGCACGCGAAAGCCGCGCCGCCCACTCTTCTCCACCCCGCGCTTCCTCCCGCCGGCCCAGCAACACCGCCGGACGGAACACATGCGTCGCCTCGAAGTGAATCGCTTCCAGATCCCGCTCCAGTTCGCCCTTCACCCGCAGATAGAAACTCCCGGCATCCGGATCCGCCCCCACACTCGACACCAGCATGAATCGCAGTGCCCCCGCTTCCTGCCCCAGACGCGCCAGCATCAGCGGGTAGTCGTAGTCCACCCGCCGGAACGCCGCCTGCGATCCCGCCTTCTTCATCGTCGTGCCGAGGCAGGAGAACAGATGCGTGCCCCCGGCCAGATCCGTGGACCGCAAGTTCTCGAAATCCACCATCCGCTGCTCGAGTTTGCGCTCGAACCGCTCCAGCGGACGGCGCACCAGAACCACGATCTGGTCATAGAAGGAATCCTCAAGCAACACTTCCAGCAGGTATCGGCCCACCAGTCCGGTGGCCCCCGCAACGACGGCGACATTGCGCGGCATCAGTTGCTAGGATAGCGTTCAAGGGATCGCAATGGGGCAACAGGAGGGCGAATCATGATGAACCGGCGACAGGCGCTCGGAATGTTCACGGCCGCGGCATGGCCCGTCGGCTCAATCAGGGCCGCCAGTCAGGACTGGCCCCAGTGGCGCGGCCCCCGCCGCGACGGCGTTTCCGCCGAAGCCGGCCTGCTCACCCGCTGGCCCGATGGCGGCCCCAAACGCCTCTGGCGCACCGATGGACTCGGGGCCGGCTATGGCTCCGTCTCCATGTCCGGTCCGCGCATCTACCTCCAGGGCGGCACCGGCCGCGAAAGCCTCGTCCACGCCCTCGACCGCGCCTCCGGACGCAAACTCTGGTCCACCCCCGTCGGCGCCCAAGGCAACAACGACCGTGGCAGCGGACCCCGCTCCACCCCCACCATCGACGGCGACCGCCTCTTCGTCCTCACCGAAAACGGCGATCTGGCCTGCCTCTCCTCCAGCGACGGCAAAATCGTTTGGTCAAAGAACATCCTGAAGGAGTTTGGCGGCTCGAATCCCTACTGGCTGCTCAGCGAATCGCCCCTCATCGATGGCGACAAACTGATCGTCACCCCGGGTGGGCGCGCCGCCGGCATGGTCGCCCTCGAAAAATCCACCGGCAAGACCATCTGGAAGTCCGCCGATCTGAACGACGGCGCCGGCTACGCCTCCGCCATCATCGCCGATGCCGCCGGCGTCCGCTGCTACCTCCAACTGACCTCCCGCGCCGGCGTCGGCGTGCGCGCCAGCGACGGCAAACTGCTCTGGCGCTACGAACGCCCCGCCAACGGGACCGCCAACTGCACCACCCCCGTCTTCCACAACAACCGGGCCTTCTATACCTCCGCCTACGGAACCGGATGCGGCCTCCTCGAACTCACTTCCTCCGGCGGCGGCATCGCTTCCCGCGAAGTCTACTTCTCCCGCGACATGATGAATCACCATGGCGGCGTCGTGCTCCTCGGAGACCACCTCTACGGCTTCTCCAATGCCATTCTCACCTGCATGGAGTTCGCCTCCGGCAAGGTCGTCTGGCGCGATCGCAGCACGGGGAAAGGCTGCCTGACAGCAGCCAATGGGCAGTTGTATCTGTTGGGCGAAAATGGCACGGCGGCTCTCGCCGACGCGACACCGGAAGGGTACCGGGAACACGGAAGGTTTCGACTCGACGACCAGGGCTATCCCGCCTGGGCTTACCCGGTGGTGTGCGGCGGCAGACTCTACCTCCGCAACCAGGGCCGCCTCGAGTCGTTCGAAATCCGCGGCTCCTGACCCTCTAGGCCGCCGGCGCGGCCACCCTAGGGTTTAGTAATTCTTGCACCTGCCTGGCTAACTCTGTAGGTCGAAATGGCTTCGGAAGATACGCGTCCGGCCGCCGCCGAGGGTCACTTAACCCCGGCAATGGCGGGCACAGCATCACCACCGGAACCGGATACTGCCGGCGCACCGTCTCCAGTAGGGAAAATCCATCGAATCCTGAAAGCACTGAATTAAGAACAATGGCGTCAAATCCGCCGAGAAGAGCTTTCGCCAGTCCGCGTGGCCCGTCCGGGGCCGCCTCCACCTCGAATCCAAGCGCAGGCATCGCATCCAGCAATTGCTGTACCAACTCCTCGTCGTCATCAACCAGCAGGAGCTTTTTCTGACGTCGGGTCACATCATTCTAGGCGAATCCCATCGCCTGATCGGTTACGCGTGACCGAAATATATGATCATTAGCGTGGCCGGACCCGCGGCCACTCCAGTTCCACCCCCTGCGCCGTCAGCACCGACTGAAATGCCCGCAACAACTTCTGGTTGTTCCGCACCTGCCTCGGCGCCTGCTTCTCCGCCACGCAGTGCGCCGCCAGCGCCCCGGCACTCTCCCCGATATTCCATTCCACCGGATGCAAACGATAGCATCCATTGGTCAAGTGGGTCACGCCCAGATTCTTGCAGGCTGGAATCAGATTCTCCACCCGCTTCGGAATCAGCGCCCCCAGCGGGATCTGAAAGGGCAGGGAACTGAAATCAATGTAGTTATCGCCCCCCGTCGACGGATGCAGATCGATCCGGTAACTCCCAATCCCCACACTGTCGTCGAACGCCGTCGCCGTCACTTCCTCCCGCGATTTGCCTGTCGCCTGCATCCGCGCATCGGTACCGACATGCAACTCCGTTACAATCCGTTCGGCCAGGATCCGCCGGGCTTCGCGCACGTACGGATACATCGCCAGACCGTCCTCCGTGCCCATGATCTCCGGGCAGAAGTGCAAACCCCGCCAGCCCGCCCCGCCGTCCGGGCGGGGCGCCTCGGTCTGCATCCAGTACAGCAGGCAGCGGCTCAACTCGCGCCCGCCTTCCAGATGCCGCGCGTTCTCCTCCGGCGATCCTCCATAGAGGTTGCCCAGCAGGTAGTCGTTCTGGGGCCAGTTGACGATCGTGACCCCACTTTTGGCGAAGCCCGGTTCGTAATTCTCTGCCCGGACGATCCGGCGGTAAATCCAGAGGTTCAACCGGCCCGGCTCACTGCCATCGCGCGTCGGGTCAAAGGCGAGTTCCCTGGGCGCCAGGGTCGCCGGCGCGCTGTACGTCCAATCCAGCAGCTTACCGGGCCATTTGGGCGTGATTTGTGGCACATAATCGCGCCAGAATGCGTAGTTTTGCGGCTTCTCGATCGTCCGGTCGGCGTCCTTGTCATAACCGGCCGCGAAACAAACGGTAAACGCCTGATGGTTCTCCGGTTGCGCCTGTTCGGGCGCATGGGGCTCCCCGGTCTCCTTTCTTGACTCGAAACCGGTGACGAACTCCGTCTTCGTCAGAGGAAGCAGATCACCATACTCGGTCGCATCCAGAAAGTATGGGCCCGACAGCGTCCGGCGCCGGCCCGTCACCGTGCTTTCCACCGTCACCGCACGGACCCGGTCCCCCTGCATGCCGGCCGCAACCGGCCGGTGCGAGGTCAGCAGAGCGAGCCGCCCCGCCGTCACATACGGGGCCAGCATCGCTTCCAGCACCGCCAGCGACACCTTCGGCTCGTGCGAAAGGCGCGAAACACTCCCGCCCCCCGGATTCAGATGGCGGTTGCTCCGGGCCTCGACGGTCAACGGGTAATGATCGAAGTAGTATTGCCGCACCGCCTGCCGGTAGGCCCGGTACGCCCGCGTGGCGCCAAAGCCCTCGATCCAGGGGTGTTCGTCCGGCGGGACACCCTGCGAAGTCAACTGTCCGCCAATCCAGGCGGTCTCCTCGGTCAGAATCACCCGGCGGCCCATCCGGAGCGCCGCCAGCGCCGCGGCAACGCCTCCGGTGCTGCCCCCGATGATCACGACATCGGCCTCGATTTCCTGCCCGGCGGCCCAGGCCGCGGGAGCGACAAGCAGTGTCGAAAATGTTTGGGCGAATCGCCTGCGGGAGATGGTCAACATGATTGTCTTTTACGCTATCATGCGGGAGAGGCGAAACTGCCCGGCTCTCTGCAATGGCGGTGATTACGATCTCTGGCGAACCCGGTTGCCGCACGCGCGAGGTGGCCCGGTTGACCGCGCAGAGAATGGGCTTCATCCATCTGGGGGCAGAGCGCCTCGAAGAGATGATCGAGGAAGAGTTCGCCCCGGCCGCGGGCTTCCCCGACAAAGCCTGGCCCTGGATGGCTGCATCCATCCTCCTCCGGCTTGCCACGGAAGAGAATCTGGTGGTCGGCGTCGATGGTGCTGAACTGCTCTTCCCCCGCTTCCCGGCTCTGCTGCGCGTCCGCGTCGTGGCCCCCGAAAACCGCCGGACCGGCAACGTCATGCTGGACGACCGCCTCGACCGGACCGCGGCCCTCAAGCAGGTCAAAATGCGCGACGCCGAAACGCGGACCCAGCGCCGCCGGCGGTTCGGCCGCGCAACCGCCCCCGGCGAGTCCTTCGATCTGACCCTGAACGCCGCCTCGATGGATGGCGCCCACCTCGCCGCCATCATTGAATCGGCCGCCAACACCCTCTCGCTGCCCGAGATCGGACTGTTGTCCAAGGCCGCCGAGGCCCAGTCCCAGTTCGATCTGCGCCTCAGACTCGCCAGGGTCGGTATCCACCCCAAGGGGCCTGCCCGGATGCATCGCGCCGAGTTCAGCCATCCCAGCGAAGAGATCTTCGCCAATCTCCTGGATTTCTACCGGATTGCTTGGGAATATGAGCCGAAGTCGTTTCCGATCGCCTGGGATGACGACGGGAAAGTCCGCGAAAGCTTCACGCCCGACTTCTATCTGCCCGAGTCCGATCTCTACGTCGAACTGACGGCGATGAAACAGTCACTCGTCACCCGGAAGAACCGGAAGGTCCGTCTTTTGAAAGAGTTATACCCCCACGTCCAGATCCAGGTCTTCTACCAGAAGGACCTCCAGCATCTCGTCTTCAAGTATGGCCTGCTCGAAAAGCAGACGGTATAGCCGCGTCCATGAAACAGCCCACTCTGCCCTCCATCGAACGGGTGCTCTTCACCGAAGCCCAGATCCGGGAGCGGATCGCCGAAGTCGCGGCCGAGATCTCGGAGCGGTACCCGGACGGCAATCTGAAACTGGTGGGCGTCCTGAAGGGCTCCGTCTTCTTCCTGACCGCTCTCGCCCGCGCGCTGACCGTCCCCGTGAAAACCGATTTTCTCGCGATTTCCAGCTTCTCCAACCGTTCCGGAGCGCCCGGAGTCGTCAGAATCGCCAAGGATCTGGATGACCCGATCGAGGGCGAAGACGTGCTGCTGGTCGAAGACATCGTCGACACCGGATTCACCGCCCGGTATCTGCTGCAGACCCTGGCGGGGCGAGGGCCGAACTCGATCGGTCTTTGCACGCTCCTGGACCGCCGCGCGCGGCGGATCGTCCCGCTGCAGATCGACTACCGGTGCTTCGAGATCCCCGACCGGTTCGTCATCGGTTTCGGACTCGACTACAAGCAGTTGTACCGCAATCTCGACTTTATCGCGGTTCTTAAGCCTTAACGGAGGGTTGGAAGAGCATGTTAAGGGTGTTTTTGGGCCACAGCCGCGCGCAAAATGATGCCGCGATGGCGTTGGCCGCGCGCCTGGACTGGGGCGCGGAAGCGCGGGTCGAGTGCTGGCAGGCCAGCCCCGGAGAGACCGTCCTCGATGGTTGGGAAGACGGTGTGGACGCCTCCGCCGTGGTTCTGCTGCTCGATCCGGAGATCGTTCCGGAGGATGCGTCGCGCGACCAGTGGGCGCCCTTGCTCAAGCATCTCGAAAGCCGGTCGGCGCCCCCGGCGGCCCTGTTTCTGGCTCAGTCGTGCCGCTATCCCAAACTCCTGGAACGATTTGCCTTCTTCCGGCCGGGGGACGAGCGGCGTCTGGTCGAATGGGTCCAGGCTCTGCACGCGAACTGGAGCGCCCGGGCCTTCGAACCGGCCGCTCTCCCGCACTTCGCCGGCATGGAGGCGGAGCGGGAGGCTCTGTGGACGGCCCTGGTGGACAGACCCGGCAACATGGCCGTCCGGGGGCCGGCCGGCGCAGGGAAAACCACGCTCGTTCATCAGTTTGCGCGCGAGGCGGCGGGGCAATTCCGGGCGGTCGTCTGGGTCAGTTGCGGCGACCGCCCCGCTGACGTGGTGCAGGCGGAACTGGCCGGCCAATTGGGCGTTGCCGAGGACGACGATATCGCGCCGGTGCTGGAGGAACGGCGGTTGCTGGTCGTTCTGGACGACCTGGCGGGCGTGGCGCCAGTCGAATGGAAACCGGGTTGGCGAACGTCGGTGGTGACCACCTCACGGGATTCCGGTGAGGGTCTGGCATTGCCGGCGAGAGCGCCGCGAGTTCATGAACCACTTCAGAGTGATGCCGTCAACGCTCTGTTATTACTGAGTTTGTGCGATCGGAATGTGGCTCCGGTCCGGGTGGCCGGACGGGTGGCTCTGCAGGAGTTGCTGGCAGCTGGCCTGGTCGACGCGCACGACGCCGCAGGGGAAGCCGTTCGGGTCATTGCTCCGCGACCGGGCGGCGATCCCCTCGGGTATGCCCGGGCGGTCCAC
>DNFG01000103.1 GCA_003487005.1 Bryobacterales bacterium | reverse complement strand
ATCCTCGCCGAATTGACCGCACGCCTCCGCGAACACGCCGCCGAAATCCGCCTCGCCGCCAGCGCCCTCGCCTCCCTCGACGCCATCTTCGCCCGCGCCCACTTCGCCATAGAGACCAACTCCATCGTCCCCACTCTCTCCCCCGACGAAGCCCCCGTCTTTCACCTCAAGGACGCCCGCCACCCCCTCCTCGACGACCTCTTTCGCCGCCAGCGGAAACGCGTCGTCCCCTTCACCCTCACCCTCGACGGCCCCCTGCGCACCCTCCTCATTTCCGGCCCCAACACCGGCGGCAAGACCGTCACCATGAAAACCGCCGGTGCGTTCGCCCTCATGGCCCAGTCCGGTTGGCCCGTCCCCGCCGCCGAAGCCACCCTCCCCGTCTTCGCCGACGTCCTCGCCGACATCGGCGACAACCAGTCCATCGAACACTCCCTCTCCAGTTTCAGCGCCCACGTCGCCCGCATCCGCGAAATGGTCGAAGCCGCCCAGTCCGGCGCCCTCGTCCTGCTCGACGAACTCGGCCGCGCCACCGACCCCGATGAAGGCGGCGCCCTCGGCGTCGCCATCCTCGACGAATTCCGCCGCGGCGGCTGTTATACCCTCGCCTCCACCCACCTGCTCGCCATCAAGGTTTACGGCTCCACCACCGAAGGCGTCCTCAATGCCTCCATGGGCTACGACGAGGACTCCCTCGCCCCCACCTACATCCTCCGCACCGGCGCACCCGGCAAGAGCGCTGGCCTCGATATCGCCGCCAAACTCGGCCTCCCCGAACGCCTCATCCGCCGCGCCCGCTCCGCCATGTCCTCCACCGGCCGCGATATCGCCCGCTTCCTCAGCGAACTCGAAGCCTCCGTCCAGTCCGCCCGCGCCGAAGCCGAAGCCCTTCGCGCTCGCCGGCAACAGCTCGAAGCCCGCGAACGCGCTCTCGAAAGAGACATGGCCCGCCGCGAAGCCGCCCGCCTCCGCGAAATTGAAGAACAGGTCGAAAAAGCCCAGAAACGCTTCGAATCCGAAGCCCGCGCCACCATCGAACGCGTCCTCGCCGCCCCCGAACAGCGCAAACAGGCCGAACGCGCTCTCCGCCAGGTCGCCACCACCAAACGCGAACTCCACGAAGCCGTCCGGACCGTCGCCCGTGGCGAACAACCCGCCCCCGCGCCCGCCCCCGAATCCATCCAGCCCGGCGCCCGCGTCCGCCTCCGCGACGTCGGCCAACCCGCCAAAGTCCTCCGCCTCGTCGGCCAGGACCGCCTCGAAGTCGAAGTCGGTCTCCTCAAAATGCAGATCCCCCTCGCCGAAGTCCTCGAAGTCCTCCCCCCCGGCCCCTCCGCCGCCCCCAGCTTCCCCTCCGGCGTCACCTTCTCCGGCGCCGGTCCCCGATGGGACACCCTCACCCGCGAACTCAACCTCATCGGCAAGACTTCACTCGACGCCGAAGAAGAGCTCGAACGCTTCCTCGATGCCGCCATGCTCGGCGAAGTTACCCGCGTCCGCGTTGTCCACGGCCACGGCATGGGCGTCCTCAAACGAATGGTCCACGAACTCCTCGCCAAACACCCCGCCGTCGAGAAACACTACCCCGCCTCCCCATCCGAAGGCGGCAACGGCGCCACCATCGCCGAACTCCGCGCCGGTTAATCCCCACTACCCCATTGAGCCCTAAGCACATCCGTAGTATAGTGTCCCTAGAGGGCAACGACTGAAGCTGCTCACGAATTCGTTTGAACAGGACGGCCGCCCCGGGCTCCAATCCGGTAGGGCCGTTTTCTGTTTTGAGGAGTAAAATCAACCCGACAATGTCTTTCCCCACCCAATTTCCGCATGTATCCTTCTAGGTTCCGTCCCCGCGTCCGCGTCAGAGAGAATGTCAATGAAGCCATCCGGGTGCGCGAGGTTCGCGCTGTCTTCCCTGATGGCTCCGTCGAGGTGATGCCCACCCAGGCAGCCATCCGGCGGGCCCAGGACCTGGGCCTCGACCTCATCCTGATCGCGCCCACCGCCGTGCCCCCCGTCGCCAAGGCCATGGACTATGGCCAGTGGCAGTACGAGCAGAAGAAGAAACAGCACGAGGCCAAGAAGAAGCAGCACGTGATCCAGGTCAAGGAACTCAAGTTCCGCCCCAATACCGACGACCACGACTACGACTTCAAAAAGAAAAACGCCATCCGCTTTCTCGGTGAAGGCAATCGCGTCAAGGCCGTCGTCCAGTTCCGGGGCCGCGAGATCGCCCACGTCGACCTCGGCCGCAAACTGCTGCTCCGCTTCGCCAGCGACCTCACCGAACACGGCACCGTCGAGGGCCAACCCCGGCTCGAGGGCCGCAACGCCCACATGATCATCAGCCCCTTGAAGAAGGACGTCAAGGAAAAGAAGGCCGAGAAGAAGCCGCAGCCCAATCCGGCGCCGCCCCCGCCTTCAAATCCGGCTCAGTAGAACAGATACTTCTTCCACTGCTCGTCGCTCTTCGCCAGCAGGCGCATGAGTTGACGGCCCGTGTGCGCACTGAACGGCCGCGGCGGCCGCAGTAGCTTCAGGTTCGCCTCATCCGGCGTCCGGTTGCCCTTCCGGTTGTTGCAGGGGTTGCAGGACGCCACCAGATTCTCCCAACTCGTCTCGCCGCCGCGCGACCGCGGGATCACATGATCCAGAGTCAGCTCCGCACTGTTGAACACCTTGTGGCAATACTGGCACGTGTACTTGTCCCGCATCATGATGTTCTTGCGCGACAATGCCCGGCTTTGGTGCGGAATCCGCCGGTACTCGAGCAACCGGATCACGCTCGGTAGCGGAAACGCCACCCGTCTGCTGCTCAGCAGACCCGGTGCCAGTTCCTCCGCCGAAGCCACACCCTTCAGAATCAACACCAGCGCCCGCCGCGCGGCGCAAATGTTGATCGGCTCGTAACTCGCGTTCAAAACCAGAACCGGCCTGTGCAGCCGGTCCGTCCCATTGACATTCATGCGGTCGCTCCTGCATTGGGGCTGCCCGAAGGCGCGGGGACTGCGGATTCAAAGGTCGCCGGCACGCGGTGATCCACCCGTGCCAGCGTCAGCGCGCTGACGTGCGATGCGCCAGCCTTCTTCAACGCCGCCGCGCACGCGTTTAGCGTCGCGCCGGTCGTCAATACATCATCCAGCAAAAGAATTCGTCGACCCGCCACCTCCGCCGGACGCTCCACCCGGAACGCCCCAGCCACGTTCGCCTGCCGCCCGGCATTGTCCAGCAACGACTGCTTCGGCGTCGCCCTCTCCCGCTTCATCGCCCCCGCACGCACCGGCAGCCCCGTCCTCCGCCCCAGTTCCGCCGCCAGCAACTCACTCTGATTGAATCCCCGCCGCAATTGCCGCCACCAGTGCAGCGGCACCGGCACAATCGCGTCAAACCGCCGGTCGCGGGGCAGCGCATCCGCCAGCCACGCCCCCATCCGCGGCGCCAGCGTCCGGATCCCTCCGTACTTCAGCAGCAGGATCAGCCCCCGCAGTTCATCTTCATAGAACCCGTAACTGTACGCCGCCGCAAACTGTGTCACCCCTGACGCACACAACTCGCACTCGCCCCCCTCGCCCAGGTGCTCCGCCTCCGAAAACGCCATCCGGCACCGCGGGCAGAACACCTCCGCCGAAAACGGCTTCGGCGCCTCCAGACACCGCAAACACACCGGTACCCGGTTATGCACTCGAAGGGGATCCCCGCACAAACGGCAGTCAGCAGGGAAAAAAGACGCAAGCAGAGGGGAACCGGCTCGGGAAAGCCAGAATCGGAAGGAGGTTTTCGCGAGGCGAAAACTTGAGAAGACTCACCTCCAAAAAACAAAGTATACCGCAAATGGACTGGCTCCACGCCCCCGGACTGGAATCTGGACTCGATCCCAGTGCCGAATTTGTACCATCCGGTCACACAAACCGGTGCTCGACCACTCGTATACGCTTGGCACGTTGTACTTGCCACGGAGATGCTGGTCCTGCCTGCACGCTCCGGCAACCCTGACAACGGGACATGCTCGGCATCAGCCTGACAGTTTGCGCCCCAGTGCTCGTCACTGGATGCGCCTCACGGTACAATTCGAGTGAAAGACGACAGGGAGTTAACGCGAGGCTCGTCGTATGAGCGCCATCCAACCCAGCATCTTGACTTGGGCACGGCGAACCGCAGGGCTGTCAATCGAAGATGCGGCACTTGCCCTCGGTTTCACCGATACCCGCGGCCGGAGTGGAGTACAACGCCTTGAGGCCTTGGAACGCGGCGAAGACGAGCCAGCCCGCGGCGTCCTCCTGAAGATGGCCAAGGTCTACCGCCGGCCGCTTCTGGTCTTCTATCTCGCCGAACCACCCAAGATCGGGGATCGCGGCCAGGACTTCCGGACCCTGCCCGAGCGCAAGAGATTCAATCCTGAACTGGATGCCCTCGTCAGGGACATCAAGGCGCGCCAGGGTCTCATCCGGTCGATGCTCGAAGACGATAACGCCGAACCAGTCGAAATCGTCAACTCGGTGACCATCGACCTCCCCGCCCCCACGCTCGCCGCTCGAATGGCTGGCCAACTTAACTTCAGCCTGGCCGCGTACCGCGCCGCCAAGTCCGCTGATGAGGCGTTCAGTTACCTGCGAGAGACCATCGAAGCCAGCGGCGTCTTTGTCCTCCTCCTCGGAAACCTCGGCAGCCATCACACCAACATCCCACTGGAAGTATTCAGGGGCTTCGCACTCGCCGATCGCATCGCGCCCATGATCGTGATCAATGATCAGGACGCGAAAGCGGCATGGCCGTTTACCGCACTGCATGAACTCGCGCACCTTTGGCTGGGTCATACCGGAATCAGCGCGGAGGATGGCGAGAACCGGATCGAGCGTTACTGCAATGATGTCGCCGGTGAATTCCTACTTCCAGGACTCGATGTTGGCTCCCTTGCACCCGTTCAGAAGCAGAGCGTCAATGCCCTTTCTGATCACGTTGAACGACTCGCGCGGACCCTCCACGTCAGCAGATCGATGGTCGCGTACAGGCTCTACCGGACTGGCTCCATCGACAAGACAACCTGGGCCACGCTGAGCCAGCGCTTCCGGGACGAGTATCTGCGGTTCAGGCAACGCGAAGCGGCGAAGAGCAGAAACGCCGAGGGTGGGCCTGACTACTACGTGGTCCGTCGGCACCGCGTGGGCCAGACTCTCCTGCGACTGGTTCGCCGCTCGCTCGATGATGGAACGATTTCCTACACCAAGGCGGGCACTGTACTCGGAGTGAAGCCTCGCAACGTGGAGCCTCTCCTCTCTTTGAGAGGAACCCGGTAATGCTGCATCTCTTCGATGCAAACGTTCTCATCAACGCCAGCAACATGTACTACCCGCTCGACAGCGTCCCGGAGTTCTGGGAGTGGGTCAGCCATCAGGCAATCAATGGATGCATCCAGCTTCCCGTCGAAATCCTGGATGAGGTCTTGGCAGGGAGAAAGAAGGATGATCCGCTACTCGATTGGATGACCGCTCACAAGGATGTCCTCCGCCTCAAGGAGGTTGTCGATCCATCACTTGTGAACAAGGTCGTCACAGAGGGGTATGCGCCCGATTTGACAGACAACGAACTCATTGAAGTCGGCCAGGAC
>DNFG01000292.1 GCA_003487005.1 Bryobacterales bacterium | reverse complement strand
GCCCCCGGCTACCGCCTCGCCCGCTTCGCCGACGACCTCCTGCTCCGCCTCCCCCCCATCAGGAAGATGGGCAGCAACTTCGAAATCACCGCGATCCGGCCATGAAGAAGCCCACTATCGTCACCCTGACCGACCGCCAGGTGGTCAAGTATGCTCTTGGCGAAGTCGTCACCTTCATCCTCCTCCGCCTGCTCACCTTCGCCCTGCTCGCCGCCGCGGCCTGGTGGCTATGGACCCAGATCAAACCTTGGTGGCAGCAGTTCACAGCGTGAACGAGTCAGCCCTCCGGCCCCCCCTCGTCGAACAAGCGCTCGATTTCACGACTGGAATGAAGGACTCTGATCAGTTCAACTGTGTTTCCATTGATGGCGTAAACCAGTAGGACCCGGTCAAAGCCTCCACCAACGAGAAAGTACCGCAGTTCTTGTAGTCGGGGGTTTTCCAGAAACAGTCTTCGGCCACTCCTTGGGTGCTGGGCCAACAGATCCAAAGCGGATTCCGCGGCGGCGAGGAATCGATCCGCGACATTGGAGTCAGCATGCTCTGCATACCACACCCACTGCGCGACCAAGTCTCGCCGCGCGGCTTCTCTCTTGAAGGGTTTTGGCATCAAACAGTCTTCTGGCCAGATCGCGCCTTAAACTGCTTCACTGCCTCTGCCCGAATCTCTGCCCAATCCTCGCGCGTCATCTCCGTCGCCGCGCCTCCCTCAAGCCCTTCAAGCAGCAGCGCTTCCAGTCTCCCCTTCGCCTTGCGCCTCTCATCAAGCCGAATCAGATCCCGAACGTATTCGCTGACGCTGCTATAGCGGCCCGACCCCACCTGTTCGTCCACGAACTCCTTCAACTGTTCCGGAAGCGAAATGTTCATCGTCTGCATGTCCCCATAGTATCGGCTTTGCCAATTGTTGACAACTTTTGCCATCGAGCCAACTTGAGTTCTGCCTCACAATGGACCCATGCTCGCCGAAACCGCCCGCCTCACGCTCCACCCCTGGCGCCCGGAGGACTGGTCCTCGTTCGCCCCCATCGCCCAGGATCCCGAAGTGATGAAGTACATCACCGGCGGCATCCCGTGGTCTGACGAGCGCGTCCAGGAGTTCGTCGCCAACCAGATCGCCCGCCACGCCGAAGAGGGCTACTGCCGCTGGCGTCTCGCCGACAAAGCCACCGGCGCCACCGTCGGCTTCTGCGGCGGCGGCAGGATGCATGGACTCGACGACGACATCGAAGTCGGCTGGTGGCTTGCCCGCTCCCACTGGGGCCGCGGCCTCGCCACCGAAGCCGCCCGCGCCGCCATCCACGACCTCTTCACCCGCGTCCAACTCCCCCGCGTCGTCTCCATGGCCGCCCGCGACAACGCCGCCTCCCTTCGCATCATGGCCAAACTCGGCTACACCTTCCTCCGCGAACAGCCCTACCGCGACTTCATCGTCCACATCCACGAACTCACCCCCGCCGGCTTTCGAGTATCTTAAGAAGAACCTCGCCATGCAAAGACTCACTGGGACGCAGTGGCTGATCTGCATCATCGCAGCCATCGGCTTCGCTTTCGACATCTACGAACTCCTGATGCTGCCCCTCATCGTGCGCCCGGCGCTGATGGATCTCGGCGGCATTCAGCCCGGCACGCCCGCCTTCAACTACTGGGTCGGCCTGCTGTTCTGGGTTCCGGCCATCGCCGGCGGCCTGTTCGGCCTCTATGGCGGATACCTGACCGACCGCTTCGGCCGCCGCCGCGTCCTCGTCTGGTCCATCCTGCTCTACGCCTTCTCCGCCTGCGCCGCCGGGTTCTCCACCTCGCTGCCGATGCTGCTGCTCCTGCGCACCACCACCTTCATCGGCGTCTGCGTCGAGTTCGTCGCCGCCGTTGCCTGGCTTGCCGAACTCTTCCCCGACCCCAAACGCCGCGAGGCTGTCCTCGGCTATACCCAGGCCTTCTCCTCTCTCGGCGGCCTGATGGTGACCGGCGCCTACTTCCTCTCCGTCCAGTTCGCCAACTCCCTCCCCGCCATTTACGGCGACCACACCGCCTGGCGCTACACCCTCATCTCCGGCGTCATCCCCGCCCTGCCGCTGATCATCATCCGCCCCTTCCTGCCCGAGAGCCCCATCTGGGCCGAGAAGAAGAAATCCGGCACGCTGAAGCGCGCCAGCATCGCCGCTCTGTTCTCCCCCCAGTACCGTCAGGTCACCATCGTCACCACCATCCTCTTCGCCTGTGGTTACGGCGCCGCGTTCGGTGCCATCCAGAGCGTCCCCCGCATCGTCCCCGGCCTGCCCGAAGTCGCCGGACTCGCCCGCCCGCTGCAGGAGACCGTCGTCAGCGCCGTCCAGTTCTTTCAGGAAATGGGCGGACTCGCCGGCCGGTTCATCCTCGCCTTCCTGGCCATTCGCATTGTCGGCCGCCGCTTCCTGCTGCGCATCTTCCAGATCCCCGGCCTGATTGTCTTCCCCTTCGTCTTCTTCTACGCCGCAGGCCACAGTGTCGACATGCTCAAGTGGGGCATCGCAATCGCCGGCGCGCTCACCATCGCCCAGTTCAGCTTCTGGGGCAATTACCTCCCGCGCGTCTACCCCACCCACCTCCGCGGTACCGGCGAATCCTTCGCCGCCAACATCGGCGGCCGGATGATCGGCACTTCCGCCGCCTTCATCACCGCCCAACTCTCCAATTACGCCCCCGGCGCCACCCCCGCCGCCCAACTCGCGTGGGCTTCCGGCGTCGTTGCCGTTTCCGTTTATGTCATCGGCGTCATCGCCAGTTTCTGGCTCAAGGAACCCGAGGCCGAACTGCCCGATTAGCGCCGGACGCAGAGACCTTCCAGCTTCGATACCATAACCGCCATGAAGACCTCCCGACGTGCCTGGCTCGCGGGCCTCGGCGCCGCGCCCTTCGCCCTTTCTCAGGAACGCAAACCGCCTCCGCTCGACATCACCGAGTACGCCCCCAAAAGCATGCTCACCGTCGACGAAAACCCCGTCGAAAAGTCCCGTTTTCCGGTCATCGACATTCACACCCACCTCACCTTCGCCCGCGAAGGCGCCACCCGCGTCAACTTCTCCCTCCCCCCGGCCGAACTTCTCGCCGTCATGGACCGCCGCAACGTGCGCACCCTCGTCAACCTCACCGGCGGCGCCGGGGCGGGCGTCAAACCCTTCGTCGATGCCCTCGACCGCACCTACCCAGGCCGGTTCATCACCTTCACCCAGCCCTTCTACCGCCGGATGGCCGAACCCGGCTATGCCCAGATGCAGGGCGATGCCATCGCCGCCGCCCACCAGGCCGGCGCCCGCGGCCTCAAAATTCTCAAGAGCCTCGGCCTCGTCGCGCGCGACAACAACAAGCGCCTCTTCCGCGTCGATGACCCGCGCTTCGACCCGATGTGGGAAGCCTGTGGCGCCCTCAACATCCCCGTCGCCATCCACGTCTCCGACCCCGCCGCCTTCTTCCATCCCACCGACCGCTTCAACGAACGCTTCGAGGAACTGAACAACCACCCCGACTGGTCGTTCCATGGGAAGGACTTCCCCTCCAACGAGGAACTCCTCGACGCCCGCGACCGGGTCTTCGCCCGCCATCCCAAGACCAACTTCATCGCGCTCCACGTCGGGCACTTCGCCGAAAACCTCGGCCATGTCAGCCGGTCGCTCGACCGATTTCCGAACATGTATGTCGATATCGCCGCCCGCATCGGAGAACTCGGCCGCCAACCCCGGACCGCCCGCAAATTCTTCGAGCGCTACCAGGACCGGATCCTGTTCGGCACCGACGCCGTCCCGATGGGCTTTTCGACGCCGCAGCAGATCTTCGGCGACGAACTGTTCCGGATCTACTACCGGTTCCTCGAAACCAACGACGAATACTTCGACTACGCGCCCGCCCCGGTGCCCCCGCAGGGCCGCTGGCGCATCTACGGCATCGGCCTGCCGGACCAGGTCCTCCGGAAGGTCTATTACGACAACTCGGCCCGACTGTTGGGCCTCCCGCCGCTCAAGGCTTAGCGGCCCACGGATTCCAGACCCGCGCCGAGACGGATCGTCTGCCCCGGTTTCGTCTCGAACTCGACTTCCCGGCCCGCGGAAACCACCGTCACTCGACCGCCCCGGGTGGAACGCAGCGTCGCGGAGTCCAGCCGTCCGGCCGTCCACTTGATGTCCACTTCAAACCCGCCCCGCGCCCGCAATCCTGTCACCGCGCCAGACGGAAACGCCGCCGGCAATGCCGGCAGCAGATGCAGAACCGGCCGGGTGCTGGGCTGAGCGGGAGTGGCCCGCGGGTCGTGGCTTTGCAGCACCATCTCCGCGATGCCCGCGGTGACGCCGAAATTACCGTCGATCTGAAACGGCGGGTGGGCGTCGAACAGATTCGGATACAGCCCCGCGCGTTTCAGTCCCGCCGGCTGAATCAGGTTCTTCAGGATGCCGTAAGCCCGCTCTCCGTCGAGGAATCGCGCCCACAGGTTCAACTTCCAGCCCATCGACCACCCCGTGGCGGCATCGCCCCGGTATTCCAATGACTGCCGCGCGGCCTTGAACAGATCCGGTGTGCCCGCCGGTGTGATCTCCCCGCCCGGGTACACCCCAAACAGGTGCGAGACATGGCGGTGCGTGTTCTTCGGGTCGTCCTTGTCTTCGAGCCATTCCTGTAGCTGGCCGTGACGGCCGATCCGGTTCGGGGCAATCCGGACGTGCATCCCGGCCAGACGCTTCGTGAAAGCCGGATCGATCTTCAAAATCTGCCCGGCCTCGATGACGGCGGCAAAGAGCGCCCGGATGATCTGGTGGTCCATTGTGGGGCCCATCACCAGTCCCCCTTGTTCAGGAGAATTGCTCGGACCCGAAATCAGGCCCCGGCCTTGAGGGTCTTCCAGCAGCGTGGCGGCGAAGAATTCGGCAGCGCCGCGCATCAGCGGATACGCGGTCTGGCGCAGGAATCGCTCGTCGCCCCCGAACTGGTAGTGCTCCCAGAGATGAA
>DNFG01000516.1 GCA_003487005.1 Bryobacterales bacterium | reverse complement strand
ACGGGTGCTCTTCCGATCTCTCGAAGCGAATAGATGGTGTGGAGGAGCTCGCCCCCCGCCACGACCAGCGGTTCCTTCGCGTGAAATGCGCCCGTGGCTTGGGCCTGAGCGGGGACGGTCAGTTCGGTGGTGATGTCGCCCGCGCCGATGTCCTCGGCGAGAGCGGCTTCGACGAGGGCGGTGATTTCGGGGTGGTCGATGTCGAACATCAGGCCTCCAGGGCGGCAAGGGCGGCGCGGGACTTATCGAGTTGGGCTTCGTAGTCACCGAGTTTCGCGCGAAGGCTTTCGACGATCTGGGCAGGTGCTCTGGCGACGAAGGTCTCGCTGCCGAGCTGCTTGCGCGACGAGTTGATCACCTTCTCGAGTTGTTCGATTTCCTTGACGAGCCTCTGGCGCATGGCGTCGGCCTGGGCGCCAGAGAGTTTCAGGGCCGTCTGGTATTCATTGCGGGAGCGGGCGGCGCCATCGGTCAGTTCGCCCGCCACGATCTCATTCTGGTTGTTGGTGAGGTGGTCGAGCAGGGCGAGTTCGGCCGCGGCGAGTTGCTTCGCGCGCGCGGAGAGGGGCCGGATCTGGGCTTCCACTCGGAGTTTGGGGTCGATTTTGTTATCCGCGCGGAGCGCGCGCTGATCCACAATGATCTCCTGCAGGAGCGCGAATCCGGCGGCGGCGGCCTCGTTCTCGTCGTCCGGGTTCGCCTGTGGGAAGCCGGCGAGGCAAATGGACGCGGGCGTGGTTTCGGACTTCTCGACAAGGCGTTGCCAGAGTTCCTCGGTCAGGAACGGCATGACGGGGTGGAGCAGGCGCAGGGCGGTTTCAAAGACGCGGAGCAGGTGATCGAGATGCGCCTGGGCCTCCCGGGGCGTGGCGGCCGTATTGATGCGGAGCTTCTTTAACTCGACATACCAGTCGCAGAATTCGTCCCATAGGAAGCCGTAAAGCAGGTCGGCGACTTCGTGGTAGCGGTAATTGTCCTGGGCTTTATTGATGCGCGCAATCGTGTCGTTGAGTCGATGGAAAATCCACTGGTCCTCGAGGGTTTCAACCGGCGCGGGGGGATTCTGGAGAGCCAGATGGTCGACGCCGAGTCTTTCCATCTGGAGGAAAATGAAGCGGGCGGCATTCCAGATCTTATTGGCGAAGCCGCGGGAGCTGACCATGCGCTCCTCGCTGAGGACGATGTCGGTGCCAGGAGCGGCGCCGCGGAGCAGCGCGAAGCGGACGGCGTCGGTGCCGTACTGTTCCGTGACAATGAGCGGATCGATGGTGTTGCCCTTGGTCTTGGACATCTTCTGGCGCTCCGCGTCGCGGACCAGGCCATGAATGTAGACGGTGCGGAAGGGCACATCGCCCATCATCTCGATGCCGAGCATCATCATGCGGGCGACCCAGAAAAAGAGGATGTCGAAACCGGTAATGAGTAGCGTATTGGGATAATACGCGGCGAGTTCCGGCGTTTTATCAGGCCATCCGAGAGTCGAAAATGGCCACAATCCAGAGGAAAACCAGGTGTCGAGCACGTCGGAATCCTGGCGGATATTCGCCGAAGAACAATGCGCGCACGCGGTGGGATCCTCGCGGGTAACGGTTATTTCTCCGCAATCCTGGCAATGCCACGCCGGAATACGATGGCCCCACCAAAGCTGACGGGAGATGCACCAGTCGCGGATATTGCGCATCCATTCGAAGTACGTCTTGGACCAGTTTTCGGGGACAAACACCGTGCGGCCGTCCTCGACCGCGGCAATGGCATTGTCGGCCAGCGTCTTCATCCGGCAGAACCACTGCTCGGAGACCAGCGGTTCGACGATGGTCCGGCAGCGCTGGCACTTGCTGACGGGCAGGGTGTGGGGTGTCGTGTCGGCCAGCAGTCCGAGGGCGTCGAGGTCCGCCAGCACCTTCTTCCGGGCCTCGAAGCGGTCGAGTCCGGCATAAGCGGCGCCGGCTTCCGCCGTCATCCGCCCGTCCTTGCCGATCACCAGAACATGGGGCAGGTGCTGCCGCTTGCCCGCTTCAAAGTCGTTGGGGTCGTGCGCCGGCGTCAACTTCACGGCGCCGGTCCCGAATTCAGGGTCGGCCACTTCGTCGCAGACGATCGGGATCCGGCGGCCGGTGAGCGGGAGATCGACCTCCGCGCCGTGCAGATCGGTATAGCGCTCGTCGGACGGATGAATGGCAACGCCCGTGTCGCCGAGCATCGTCTCCGGGCGCGTGGTGGCCACCGTCAGGAATCGCCCTTCGTGGCCGGCTACAGGGTAGCGCAGGTGCCACAGGTTGCCCTGCGTCTCTTCGTGGACGACTTCGAGGTCCGAGAGGGCAGTCGAGCAACTGGGGCACCAGTTCACCATGTAGGCGCCACGATAGATCAGGCCCTTCTCGTGGAGGCGGACGAAGGCTTCGCGAACCGCGCGCGAGAGGCCTTCATCCAGGGTGAAGCGGTTGCGCGACCAGTCGCAGGAGTCGCCGATGCGTTGCATTTGCGACACGATCGTGTTGCCGTACTGGTCCTTCCACTGCCAGACCCGGCGTTCGAACTCTTCGCGGCCAAGGTCATGACGGGTGATATTCTCCGACTCGCGGAGGTGGCGCTCAACGACCATCTGGGTCGCGATGCCGGCGTGGTCGGTGCCGGGGAGCCAGAGCGTCTGGTGGCCCTTCATGCGATGCCAGCGGACGGTGACGTCGATCTCGGTGTGCTCGAGCATGTGCCCGATGTGCAGCGACCCGGTGACGTTCGGAGGAGGGATAACGAGCGAGAACGAGGGGAGGGCTGGGTCGGGTTCGGAGGGGGCGTGGAAGAAACCGCGATCGATCCAGAACTGGGCCCAATGCGGTTCAAACCGCTGAGGCTCATAGACTTTTTCCAATTGCATGAGGAAGATCCGATTTTAACATGGGGGCGGGGGGCGAATTCTCGTCCAGAAAGTCTCAAGAACCGGCGTACGCGGCCGAAGAGGCCGGAAGTATGGGTTTCGTCCCGCTTGCGGATCGGCTGGCGTCCGGTATGGTCGACGCACTTGTGCCCGCCGCGCTCGCCCTGTTGGGGTTGAGCGGCGCCGGGGCACTGTATACCTGGCTGCTGCACCGGGCGCTGCGCGGGCGGACGGCTGAGTTGCGGCGTGCGCTGGAGCGCGTGCGGCACGCGATGGCGCTGAAGGACGAGTTTCTGATCAAGGTGACCCACGAATTGCGGACGCCGCTGCATGGGCTGAACGGAATGCATGATGTCTTGGCGGGGACCTCGTTGAGCGAGGGGCAGCGGAAGCACCTGGAACTGGCGCGTTCCGCGGCGGGGCGGCTGGACAGTCTGATTGGGCGGTTGCTGGATCTGTCGGAGAGCGAGGCAGGGGCTCTCCACATCGCCTCGGAGGAAGTCGACCCGGCGAGGGTGGCGGCCGAGGTGGTGGGGCGGTTCACCTCCGGGGCCGAGGCGAAGGGTCTGCGGATCGGGATGGACCTGGGGGACCTGCCGAGGCGGGTCACCGGTGATGGGCGGAGGTTGAAGCAGGTGATCGAGGCGCTGGTCGACAATGCGGTTCGCTTCACCGATCAGGGGAGCGTGCAGGTCCGGGGGCGTGGGGGAGTGCCGTCGGGCGGGTTGGTGGAGTTGCATTTTTCGGTCGAGGACAGCGGCCCGGGAATCGCCGCGGAGTTCAACGGGGTGTTATTCGAGCCGTTCCGGCAGGCGGACGGATCCCTGCACCGGCGCCACGACGGGTCGGGGCTGGGTCTGGCGCTGGCCGCGCGGCTGGTGGAGGCGATGGGGGGGCGATTGTGGCTGGACTCGGATCCTGGTGAGAGCGCGCGATTCTGTTTCACGATCCGGTGCGGGGCGGCGCCGGAGCCGGCGGGCAAGCGCCCGCTTCGCGTGCTACTGGCCGAGGACAACGCCCTGAATCAGCTGGTCGCGCGGCGGCCGCTGGAGAAGGCCGGGCACATCGTGGTGGTGGCCGAGGACGGCCAGGCGGCGGTGGCGCGCTTTGAACTGGAGCCGTTCGACGTGGTGTTGATGGATGTACAGATGCCGGTGATGGACGGGTTGCAGGCGACGCGGGCGATCCGGGAGCGCGAAGCGCGGTTGGGCCGCCGGGTGCCGATCGCGGCGGTCACGGCACATTCGCTGGGGTCCGACCGGGAGAGATATCGCGCGGTGGGCATCGACGAATGCCTGACGAAGCCCTTCAATGCCGCGGACCTCCTGGCGCTCGTGGAACGGCTGAGCGACGCGCCCATGGGCCCGCCCGTCGTACATTAGGGCTATGCAGATCGACCTGATCCAACAGGCCCTCCGCGAAGAGGGGCTCGACGGCTGGCTGTTTTTTGACCATCACCAGCGAGACCCGATTGCCTACCGCGTCCTCGGCTTTTCTCCGGAACAACACGTCACACGGCGCTGGTACTACCTGATTCCCGCCATCGGGGAGCCGCGGGGGCTGGGGCACCAGATCGAGCCGTCCGTGTTGGCGGAGTTGCCCGGTGAGAAGCGGCTGTATGCCGGCTGGAAACGCCAGAAGGAATGTCTGGCGGAGCTGCTGGCAGGACTGGGGCGCGTGGCAATGCAGTACTCGCCCGAATGCGCCGTGCCCTACGTCGCGACGGTGGATGGCGGGACACTGGAACTGGTTCGCGGCTGCGGGGTGGAGGTGGTGACCTCGGCGAATCTCGTACAGTTGTTCGAGGCGCGGTGGAGCTCGGAGGCGCTCGCGAGCCATCGCGAGGCGCGGGCGCGGGTCGACGAGATCCGCCGCGCGGCGTTCGGCGGCGTGGGCGGCCGATCGGGAGGGGGGCGTGGAGGGG
>DNFG01000443.1 GCA_003487005.1 Bryobacterales bacterium | reverse complement strand
GCTCATCATCCAGTGGATCGACCCCCGCACCGGCAAACCCTGGCGCACCGAACCCGACGAACTGACACCAAAAACCGAAGGAACGAACCCAGCAACTCCAACAAAACAAGAGCCCGAGTCCCGGCAAGTGCGCCGCCGCCGCGAACGCCGCGAACGCCGAAGCGCCCGCAAATCCGGCGGCGGCCGGGACCGCCTGCCGGGCGCATAGCATAATGGGGCCATGGAAATCGGCAGGCGCAGGCTGGTGGCCGGGTTGCTGGCGAGCGTTCGCTGGGCGGCGGCGTCGGAATGGATCTCCCTGTTTGACGGACGGAATCTGGGCGGCTGGAAATTGACGCCATATAACGGTCCAGGGCCGGTCACCGTCCAGGACGGGGCCATCCGCCTTGGCCGCGGACGCTTGACGGGCGTCCGCTGGGGCGGCGAATTCCCGAAGACGGACTACGAAATCCGCTTCGAGGCGGCGCGTCTGGACGGCAACGATTTCCTTTCCATCACCTTTCCGGTGGGTGCATCCCACTGCGAATGGGTGAACGGCGGCTGGGGCGGGGAAGTCGTCGGCCTGTCAAACCTGGACGGCTATGACGCGTCGGAGAACGAAACTTCGACGCTGAAGCAGTTCGAGCAGGGGCGGTGGTACCGGTTCCGGTTGGCGGTCTCCGAGGAGCGGATCCAGGGCTGGATTGACGACGCGGTGGTCATTGATGTCGAGGTGAAAGGGCGGCAGGTCGAATTGCGATTCGGGGATTCGGACTTGGGCACGCCGCTCGGGTTTTCGGCCTACGCGATCGAAGCAGGTGTCCGAAAGATAGCGTACCGGCGACGGGAGGCCCCGCGCGCCGGGGGGGCAGACGCTATATAATGCCCGGCAGGCGGCCCGCCGGCCGTGACTAGGGAGGTGTGATGAACCGACGATATTTCTTAATGAGCAGCGCGGCGGTCACAGCCGCAAAAGCGGTGCAGACGCCGAGCCCGAACGACACGATTCGCGTGGCGGTCGTGGGCTGTGGCGGGCGAGGCAACAGTCACATGGGCGCGTGGACACGCATGCCCGGTGTCGAATTGGCGGCGCTGGTAGACGTGGACGATTCCCATTCCGAGCGCTACATTGGCGCTCTGCAGCGCCGGAACCAGAAGCCCGTACCAACCTTCCGGGACATCCGGAAGGTGTTGGATGACAAGACCATCGACGCGGTTTCGATCGCCACGCCGAACCACTGGCACACGCTCCAGACCATCTGGGCCTGTCAGGCGGGCAAGGACGTCTACGTCGAGAAGCCGTGCTCGCATAACGTGTTCGAGTCCAAGCAGATCATCGCGGCGGCCCGGAAGTACAACCGCCTCGTCCAGATGGGCAGCCAGAGCCGGTCGTCTCCCGCGTTGCAGGAAGCGGTGCAGAAGCTCAAGGAAGGCGAGTTCGGCGAGGTCTATCACGCTCGCGCGTTGTGCTTCAAGGCCAGGAACACGATCGGCAAGACACCGGTCGAACCGGTTCCGCCGGGCGTGGATTACGACATGTGGCTCGGACCCGCACCCGTGAAGCCCTACACGAAGAACCGGTTTCACTACAACTGGCACTGGTTCTGGGACTACGGCAATGGCGATCTGGGCAACCAGGGGATCCACGAAGTCGACATCGCCCGCTGGGGCCTCGGCGTCACCCACCCGACCAAGGTGACCGCGCTGGGCGGCAAGTACATGTTCGACGACGACCAGGAGACGCCCAACACGATCATGGCGTCGCTCGAATTCATTGTCGACGGCAAACCCAAGCTGATGACGTTCGATGTCCGTCACTGGTACAGCAACAATGAAGCCGGCATCGGCGGCGGCAGGCCCGGCAACACGATCGGGAACACCTTCTATGGCTCGAAGGGGTACCTCGTGATCGACAACTACAACAAGTACTACAGCTTCATGGGCCGGGAGCAGACGCCCGGACCGGCGCGGACCGAACGCGACACCCACTTCGAGAACTGGATTCAGGGCTTGAGAAGCCGCAAGACGGGCGACCTGACCGCGGAGATCGAAGAGGGCGCAATGTCATGTGTGCTGATGCACCTGGCAAACGTCAGCTACCGCCTCGGCCGGACCCTGAACTGGGACGAGAAGACCTGGTCGGTGAAGAACGATCCGGAAGCGAACCGGATGCTGACGCGCCAGTATCGGGCTCCGTACGTGGTGCCGGAGAAGGTCTGACAAGGCCGGACCGAAGGTTCGGAAGGAAAGGGCAGCCCGCCTGGGCTGCCCTTTTTCCATGGAGGAACCCGCGGCGCCTGTAACCGGAATGCAGCGTTTTGACGTTTAGGGACTCAGGAGTGCGATTTATGCGGAATCTGACTGGACTTCTGGGTCTGGCATGCTTGTGGATGCTGCCAGCGGCGGCGGGCGCGGATGAAGCAGCGGCGTTTTTTGATGACACGAAGATCCAGGAGATCCGGATCTACTTTGACAATCCGAACTGGTACAGCGTCTTATATCAATCGCACGACCGGGATCCGCTGGATCCGTACTTCCCGGCGCGGATCAAGTCGGGCGACGTGGAGATTCCGGTGATCGGAGCGCGATTCAAGGGAAATTCGTCGTTCCGTCGCAATGGAGTGAAGAAACCATTCAAGCTGGATTTCAACTGGTTTGACGATGACGCGACATTCTTCGGCTTGAAGAAGCTGAATCTGCATAACGGCGATATTCAGCCGGATTTCATGCACGAGAAGCTGTTTCTGGAATATGCCGGAAGGCACATCGCGGCGATGCGGGCGGTGTACGTGCGATTGTATGTCAACGATGTGTATTACGGACTCTATCTGGCGGTGGAGCAGCCGGACAAGACGATGATGCAAAGCCGCTTCGGGCAAGATGAAGATGGCAATCTGTGGGAGGCGGGGGAGTCGGTGATTGCGACAATGGAGTATCTGGGGCCGAATCCGGCGTCGTATTACGCGCGATATGAATTGAAGACCAACGAGACGGCGAATGACTACAGTGCCCTGATTGAATTGCTGGATGTGTTGAACAACACCCCGGCGGCGGAATTGCCGGCGCGGCTGGAGCCGCTGATGGACGTGGAAAACGTGATTCAGGGGATGGCGCTCAATGCGCTGTATGTCAATCTGGATTCGTATTTGGGGACGGCCGCGGAATACTTCCTCTACCGGCGGTCGTCGGACAACCGGTTTGTCCACATTCACTGGGACACGAACGAGACGTTTGGGAGCACGGGGGACGGGACGCCGAGGCTGGCGAATCCGTTCACCATGAATCCGTTTTATCTGCCGGCGGCAGGCGGCGGGACGGCGCGGCGTCCGTTGCTGGAGAAGTTGTGGGCAGTGCCGCAGTACCGGCGGCTGTATTTGCAGTGTCTGGCGCGGTTCATGCGCGAGGGCTTCGATGAGGAGTCGATCCGCGTTCGCACCCAGGAGTTGGCGAATCTGATCCGGCCCCATCTCGCCGAGGATCCGAACAAAGTGTTCAGCATGGCGCAGTTCGAGGCGGCGTTGACGAATCAGGTGACGGCGAACGGGTTCACGACCTACGGGCTGACGCAGTTCACGCGGGAGCGCACCAACTACCTGAAGGGGTACCTGGCGGGGCAGGGCGGGCCGGCGGACATCCGGTTGAACGAATTGATGACGGTGAACACGACACCAAACCGGGATGACGCGGGGGATCCGGATCCGTGGGTGGAGTTGCAGAACATGGGGCCGGCGGAAGTGAGCACGGCGGGGATGACGTTGTCGGACGATCCGGAGAACCCGGTGAAATGGGCGATTCCGGCGACGACGATCCCCGATGGCGGGAGGATGATCATCTGGGTGGACGCTGAGCCGGGCGAAGGCAGCGCACACGCCAGTTTCCGTTTGTCGGAAAACGGAGGAAAACTGTGTCTGTACACGGGCGGAACGCTCGTGGATAGCGTGACTTACGGAGCGCTGCCGGCCGGGCAGGCTTACGCGCGAACGGGGTTGTTTGGGTCGAGTTGGAGCGTGACGGCGACGCCGACCTACGCGGCGGCGAACGTGGTGACAGCTCCGCCAAACGTGCCGGAGCCGGTACCGCCACCGGTGCCGTTGTTCGTGAACGAGTTGATGGCGGATAACGACGGGGCCTTCGAGGATCCCGACGAGCCCGGCGCGTTCGAGGACTGGTTCGAGTTGTACAACGCGGGGACGGAGGAGTTTGACTTGAGCGGGATGTACATCACGGACAGCCTCAACAATCCAACGAAGTGGCGGATTCCGGCGGGGGTGAAGATCGTGGCCGGCGGCTACCTGGTGTTCATCGCCGACGGGGAGACGGAGCAGGGGCCACTGCACACGAGTTGGTCGCTGAGCAAATCGGGCGAGTCGATCAGTATTTACGCGGCGGACGGGACGACGCTGATCGACCGGGTGGTGTTCGGCGCGCAAGAGACGGATGTCAGCTACGGGCGAACGACCGACGGCGGGCCGGACTGGAGCCTGTTCACGGCGCCGACGCCTGGGGCGTCGAACGCGGCGCCGGTGGCGAACTGGATTGTCAGCGCGGCGAGTCTGGAGGGCCGGAGCCTGGCGCCGGGTTCGAAGGCGCGGGCGCTGGTTTCGGACCTCTCGCCGGCGGAGGCGTGGGCGCAGGGTAACCCACTGCCGGAGGAGTTGGCCGGGGTCCGGGTCACGGTGGCGCGAGCGGGCGGGCCTGCGATGAATGCCGGCCTGAGCGCGGTGACGGCGGGCTTTGTGGAGTTCCAGGTGCCGGAAGAGGTGACTCCGGGCCGGGCGACGGTCACGATCACCGGGCCGGACGGATCGCAAGCGGAGGGGGCGGTGATCATCGAGTCCGTGTCGCCGGGGTTGTACTCGGCGGATGGCACAGGCAGCGGAGTGGGGTTGATCGCGGTGATTCACCGGGATGAGATCGGCAATGAGCGGTGGTCGTGGGCCTCGGAGGCAGGAGCGGCGGCGCCGGTTGGGCTGGGGCCGGTGGGGACGGAGGTGTATCTGGTGGTGTTTGGGACCGGGTTTGGTCAAGCGCCGGCAGGGGTGACCGCGCAGGTTGGCGGCGTGAACACGGCGGTGGTGTCAGTGGGGCGAAATCCCGAACACGCAAGCCTGGACGAGGTTCGCCTGGGGCCTCTATCGAGGACGCTGGCCGGGTCCGGGGTGGTGGAGTTACGGGTCTCGGTGGGTTCGAGGAGCGCGAATGTGGTGCTGGTGGCGATCGAGTAGAGGGCGGGAATCGCGCGGGACCACAAAAGAGCGCCCATGCAGGGTGGAAGTCTCTGCATGGGCGGGGTTGGTTGGAGAAGTCTAGCGAATCGGGCTCACGGGATCTGGGGTGGAAGTCGCGACGATGCCGGTGGCGACGCCGGCGCCGGCAGCGCCGGCGAGGACGAGGGCCGTGTTGCGGGCAGTCCAGAACGTGCCGCCCCGGCGGGCTGCGCCGATCGAGTAGGTGCCGCGGAAGGCGGGCGGAGTGACGGTGCGCTCCAGGGCGAGGAGGCGGACGGCGTCGAGCTGACGGAGGTCATAGAGGGCTTCACCGGCGAGGAGTTGGAAGGTGGGGCGGCCGTCAGCGCCGGTCTGGACACGGCCACGGGAGTTTGGGGAGAGAACGATGCGGGAGCCATCGGGGAAGGTGATGGTGACGGGGACCGACTGAGCGGCGATCTCATCACCGGACATCGCGGGCCAGGAAGGGACGCCCTCGGGATTGACGGTGGCGCCACGGAGGGTGAAGGGTCCGGAGGCGCTGACGGTAGCGATGCTGGCCGGCTGGGCCAGGGCCACGGAGGCGAGGGTCAGAGCAAGGGCGATGAGGAGCAAAGCCTTGAGGTGCTTCATGGTGTCTCTCCGCCGGGAAGTGTCCCGAAAGGTCAGTCTAGCGCATTTGTGAGGCAAATAGCAATACCTAAGTTATTCATAATGAAGGAGTTGTATGACGTTGCAGTGCTTTTGTATGGCATAGCGGCAGACAACACGGAGCGAGGGACGGGGAGGGGAGAGGATTTTTGCTCTCGGGGAGGGGAGGGAAACCGATAAGTCCTTTGCAGGCAGAGCCTGCAGGTGGACATGAAACCCATAATCGCGTTGATACTCTCCGTGTGCCCACTCGTTGCCCAACAGTGGAACACGCCCGGCGTGAGACCGCCGGATCCATTGGAAGCGCCCCGGTACGAGACGGTCTACATGATGAGTCTGGTGAGTTTGACCGGGGCGGCGGCAGCGGACATGAGCACGAGTTGGGGGAGGGTGGAGTTGAATCCGGTACTGACGCCGGGGTCGACACAGGGCCGGTTTGGCTGGCAGGCGGCGGCGATCAAGTTGGGGGTGACGGCGACGAGTCTGCTGATTCAGCGGCGGATGATCCGGCACCGCCCGGAGTTGAAGAAGACGTTTGCGGTGACGAATTTCATCACGGCCGGGGCGATGTCGGCGGTTGCGCTGAGGAATGCGTCGGTGGGAGGGCCTCGGGGGCGTTGAAACTGGAGCGGGAGATG
Organism: Bryobacterales bacterium; assembly: GCA_003487005.1. GTDB lineage: Bacteria > Acidobacteriota > Terriglobia > Bryobacterales > Bryobacteraceae > PNKE01. Next base: position 2,973 of record DNFG01000443.1, on the reverse strand, counting down.
GGACTCGAACCCACGACGTCCAGCTTGGGAATTTACCAGACGGTTGATTCTTAAGAAGTTAAGGACGATCTCTCCCGCTCTTTCACTATCTGCGACTCGCTTTCGTTTCAGCAATTTGCCATTCAGTGAAGGACTGAGTGCCGTAACGTCGTACAACATTCCCCTGCGATATTGTCTTGGGGTCCACACCCTCGCGCAAAGCAAAGGCGCCGGTTGCAGCCGGCGCCTCCGCGAGGTAAACAGTGTCTTTCAGCGACACTTCCTTTGTATCACGAAGCGCCGATGGTGGGAAGCGGGAATTCTCTGATCTTCTGCGAACGGCCCGCGGCATGGATGAGAACCTGGCCCGGCTCCGGCTGGCGAGAGGCTCCCGGCGCGTCCTGGAGGCGCTGATGCGTCTACCGAGCGTAAGGCGATCGGGCTCCGGCTGGCCCCGACAGGAGAGGCTGGCGGCGGACGCGGGCCTCAGTCTCCGAGGCCTCCGGTTGGCCCTCCGGCGGTTGGAGGATGCGGGTCTGCTGAGGACGGCCCGAAGTCAGTACGGCCTGGACTATCGGCTCCCCTGGCATCCCCAATTCGGCCCCTTCCGGCCTTCGGCGGAATGGCGAAAAAGTGCCGATCTGGCCCGCGAAAAAGTGCCGATCTCGAACGTGAAAAGTGCCGATCTGAGCGAATCCTCTCCTTATCCTGTTCTTAGCTTTCAGAGAGCAAAAAGCAGCACGCGCGCGAGGGGCGCCGATGCTGCCTCCCCCGCCCCTCCCTCTGACCGGCAACCCGAACCCCTCCCGGCTGAGATCGAGGCGGAGACTCTCCGGCTGGCCCTCGCCCACGTTGACGCCTTCCCGTCTCCCGGCACGGCGCGGCGGATTCTGGCGGCGGCTGGCCCGGTTCCCCCCGCTGAGGCCCTAGCCCGGTTCAAGGCTTGGGCGGAGGATCGGTCTTTCCGGGTGGCCCGGCGCTTCCGGCACTTCGGCGGCTTGGTGATGGCGTTCGCAGAGGATCTCCCGGCGGTGAAGGCCCGGCTTGGCTTGGAGGGCCCGGCCCATGGGGCGATGCCGAGGCGAGCGGACGGCACTTTGGACTCCCCGGCAATAGAGGCTTCGATGGAGCGGTTTGACCCCGAGGGCTTGGGCCAGATGTTTGGCGATTCCCGGCCCGCTGAGGAGGTCCCCGCCCCTGGCTTTCCCCTGGAGGCCCCCGGCCCATTTGAGGCCCCCGGAAGGCGAGATCCCGGCCCGGCCTTCGACTTCGATCGAGCGTTCGCGGATGTGGCGGCGGCGAAAGTGATGCCCGATGCTGGCGGCTTCCAGCCCCGGCCCGGCCCCACGGCGGAGTCTCACGATTCTCGGCGGGATGTCGACTCCGGCCTCTCTGATGTGCTCCGGCGTAGGCTGGCGAGAGCGGCCCAACATCCCACGCGGAATTGGTTCTAAGGTAAGGTGGTGCCATGAGTCTGGAACTTGAAGCGAATCGAGGCGCGGTCTCCCTGGCGGCGGAGTCTTTCGGCTCCGGCTCCCCCGAGCATTTGGCGGCGCTCAGTGCGCTGGCGGACCTGGAGTCCGGCCCGGCGCGGATGGCGGCGCTGCGGTCTCTGGAGCGGTTGCGGGTGGACATGGCCCCCGCCCTGGCACGCCTCCAGTACGGGCGCAAGGCTGAAGGTGCAACATAGGCGAAGATGAAGCGAAGATGACATTCGAATAAATGGCTATAAGTGGTTTATTTTCAATTGGATAGACAATAAGTTAACATAATGGTTCTTATCGGAAGTATGTTTATTTTCAAGCACTTACAGACGCACTGTTATCAATAAGCCCGTACACCCCCGCAAGGTGTTACTTTCCGCCCCTCCCAGACTGCCCTCTAACCCCCCTTTGGCTCCCTGAATCGCCCCCCCCGGGTGAATCCACTTTCCCCGGCTGGCGCACTTTGTCGCTTATGCCCGTTAATCCCATAGAGGCCCCATGAAAGAACCTATCCTCACCCTCGAAGGCACACTCAGTTCGAAGCAGGCGGCGGCGCTGGTAGGCGTCCCCCCGCGTACCCTCTGGCGGTTGCGCGATTCCGGGCGCGGCCCGGCCTACTTCAGAAGCGGGCGCACCGTCCACTATCGGCGCGAGGATCTGCTGGCTTGGCTGAGAACGGCCCGGCGCGAGACGGCGGACAGCATCACCCTGGAGGCGGCGCTGTGAGCGTCCAAGCGTCGGAGGCTCACCTGGAGGCTCTGCAGGCGGCGGCTGGCAGGCTGGCCCTGGCGGCGCGCGAGACGGCTTTGGAGGCTTCCGAGCGGCGCGGCGCGGTGCTGGCCCGGCTGATCGAAGGCACACCCCCCGAGGCGAAGGACTTGGCCCGGCTCATGGAGGCGGAGGCCCGGCCCCGGCTGTTGGCTGGCTTGCGAGAGGATCTCCGGCTGGCGGAGGCGGAGGCCAGGCTCCGGCTGGCGGAGGCCAAAGTGGCCGAAACTGAGGCGCTCATCCTGGAGGCGGGCGCGGCGGTTCGTTCACTCCATGAGGAGTACGCGGCGCTGTTGGCACCCCTCGCGGCGGGCGGCGGCGTAGTGGAGGCTTCGGTTTCGACCCCGGCCCTCACCCAAGCACGGCAACGCCTCACAGACCTGAATTCCGAAGTTGGAGCGCGACGCGATGAGGTGGCGCGGCGTGAGGCAGACCTGGCGGTGTATCGAGAGCGTTACCGGCAACGCATGGCAAGGGAGGCCCGGCTGTGAGTGAAAAACTGCGCGAGTATTGGGCGGAGGTGCGAGAACTGGAGCGGGTGCTGCCTGATCCGGTGTACCTGGTGGCTGGTGAGTCCCCCCGAGTGAGCTTGGCCTCTCCGAGCGCGGCGGCGCGGGTGCTGGCGGATGGGCGGGCGCGGCGCGCCACGGTGGAGGAGATCAAAGCCTATCAGAGCGGCGAAGACCGGCGCGCCCTGGTGGCGGAGGCCCTCCAACAAAACACGTTTGAAGGCGTCCTGATT
>DNFG01000276.1 GCA_003487005.1 Bryobacterales bacterium | reverse complement strand
CTCCCTCTACCGCGCCGGCTTCCGCTTCCGCTTCGCCTTCGACTGGAACCACCCCGGACTCCGCCACATCTTCCACCTCATGGGCCCCGCCATCCTCGGCGGCGCCTCCGTCCAGATCAACGTCCTCGTCAACACCGTCTTCGCCACCTCCATCGACGACCCCATCCGCGGCGTCGATGGCCCCGTCGCCTGGCTCGGCTACGCCTTCCGCTTCATGCAACTCCCCCTGGGCCTTTTCGGCGTCGCCATCGCCACCGCCACCCTGCCCGCCATCGGCCGCAGCGCCTCCTCCGGCAACATGGAGGAGTTTCGCGAGACCCTCGCCCGCTCCCTCGGCCTCGTCTTCCTCCTCACCGTCCCCTCCTCCGTCGGCCTGATCCTGCTCGGCCCGTCCATCGTTGGCGCGATCTATGAGGGCGCCAAATTCCAGCCTTACGACACCCAGCAGACCGCCCGCGCCCTCTCCTTCTTCGCCATCGGCCTCGCCGGCTATGCCGCCACCAAAGTCCTCGTCCCCGCCTTCTATGCCTTGAAGGACTCCCGCACGCCCATGTACGTCTCCATCGCCTCCATCGCCATCAACGCCGGCATGGGTTACTCGCTCGTCCGCGTCGTCGGCATGGGCCATTCCGGACTCGCCCTCGCCACCTCGGCCGTCGCTCTCTTCAGCTTCTTCGTCCTCTTCTGGCTCATGAAAGTCCGCATTGGCGGCGTGTATGGCCGCCGCCTCCGCTCCGTCATCCTGAAGGTGACTCTGGCTTCCGCCGTCATGGGCGCCGCCGTCTGGGGCTCCTCCCACTTCATCCAGTCCCTCGCCGGCATTGCCCCCATGACCCGTCTCATCGACCTCGCCATCACCATCCCCCTTGGCATCGCCATCCTCTACTTCGTCTGCCGCGCCCTCCGCGTCGAGGAACTCTCCATGGCCGTCAATGCCGTCGGCGGCCCCATCGCCCGCCGCTTCTCCGCCCTCAATGCTAAACTCGGCAGTTGATGCACCCTGACATCTCCAACGCCCTCGTCGTCCAGGAACTCGACCTCCACATCGGCGGACTGAGGAAGGAGATCGCCCTGCTTCCCCGCCAGGTCGCTGAAATCGAACGACAACTGGAAGCCCACTCCCGCCAACTCGATCTCGAAAAGGCCGCCGTCGCCAACAATCTCAAGGAACGCAAGACGCTCGACGCCGATATCCAGGTCCACCGCCAGAAGATCTCGAAGCTGAAGGACCAGATGATGCAGGCCAAGACCAACGACCAGTACCGCGCCTTCCAGCACGAAATCGATTTCTGCGAAAAGTCCATCGGCGCCTGCGAGGACCGGATCCTCGAACTCATGCTCGCCGCCGAGCCTCTCGAAATCAACGTCAAAAAGGCCGAAACCGCTCTCGCCGAAGAGAAAAAGGCCGTCGAAAAGCAGAAATCAGAAGCCCGCGCCCGCACCGCCGACGATGAAGCCGCCCTCAAACGCGCTCTCGGCGAACGCGAAGACGCCGCCAGACAGGTCTCCCCGCCGGTTCTCTCCACCTACGAACGCCTCCGCGTCAAACACAAGGACGGCGTCGCCATCGCCGAAGTCGTCGAAGGCCAGTGCGCCTCGTGCCACATGCTCCTGCGCCCGCAACTCCTTGTCGAGGTCCGCGCCGGCTCCGAGGTCGTCGCCTGCGAAAACTGCCGCCGCCTGCTTTATCTCCCCATCCGACCCGTCGATATCGCTGCCGAAATGCAGCTTTAGCCCCTTGCCCCCCGCCCCCCGGGATGGCAAATTGGATTCAATATGCTCAGTTTCGAGCAATTCCTGACCGATACCGCGCGCCGGGGGGAGGCCGTCAACACCTTGTTTGAAGAACGTCTGTTCCACCTCGCGGGCATCCTGCAGCGGATCACCACCGCCCTCAACGAAGCGCAAATACCGCATGAAGTCGTGGGCGGCCTCGCCGTCCTCATCCACGTCGAAGAAGCCAACCCCGAATTTGCCACCCTCACCCGGGACGTCGATCTCATGGTCCGCCGCGCGGACCTCCCCCGGATTCAGCACGCCGCCGCCCGCGCCGGCTTCGCCTTCCGTCACGTCGCCGGGGTGGACATGCTCCTCCCCGCCGGCGCCGCCTCCGCCACGAACGCCGTCCACCTCCTTTTCAGCGAGGAGAAAGTGCGCCCACACGACCCCGTCCGCAAGCGAATTCACGGCCAGGAAGTCATGGTCGTCCCCGTCCCGGACCTCCTTCGGATGAAGCTGACGTCCAACCGCGACAAGGACCGCGTCCACGTCCGCGCCCTCGATGCCGCCGGCCTCATCACCCCCGAGGTTGAATCCACCCTGCCCGCCCCCCTCCTCGACCGCCTCGCCCACATCCGCTCCACCGAGTAATCCCCATGATGCATCGCCGCCTGACGCCTCTCCTCGCTGCTGTCCTCACCGCAGCCCTCCTCCATGCCGCCCCCAATCAGGCGCCGGTGCCCGGACGGGACACCGTCACCATCTTCGTCGTCGATCCGCTCGGAAACCCGCTCCCGGGCGCCAGTATTGAGGTCACTGAG
>DNFG01000312.1 GCA_003487005.1 Bryobacterales bacterium | reverse complement strand
CCGAAGATGGCGAGACCCCCTCCTCAGCGCCCTCTCCATCGGCTTCCAGGTCACGATGATCCTTACCGTCGTCGGTATCTCCCGAGGCATGCTCGAGGATTCCGTCACCCGCGCCCGCGGAGTCGGCGCCGACGTCTGGATCAAACCCCCAGGCGCCTCCGCCATCTCCCTTTCCGGCGCTTCCATGCCCGTCAAAATCCTCGACTACTTCCGCAAACAACCCCACGTCACCCAGGCCGCCGGCACCCTCGTCATCCCCATCGGCGGCATCTCCACCGTCACCGGCATCCAACTCGACGAATTCACCGCCCTCTCCGGCAAATTCAAGTTCGTCGCCGGCGGTCCCTTCCAGTCCCCCGATGACCTCATCATCGACGACTGGTACGCCGAACAGTCCAAAAAGAAGGTCGGCGACTCCGTCTCCATCCTCAATCACAATTACCGCGTCTCCGGCATCGTCGAAGCCGGCAAACTCGCCCGCCTCTTCGTCCCCCTCGATACCCTCCAGAACCTCACCGGCAACACCGGCAAAATCTCCCAGGCCTACCTCAAACTCGACGACCCCGAAAACACCGGCGCCGTCATCGCCGCCCTCAAACAGAACCTGGACGACTACACCATCCTCTCCATCGAGGAGTTTGTCTCCATGTTCAATGTCAACAATATCCCCGGCCTCCAGGCCTTCATCTACGTCATCATCGGCCTCTCAATCATCATCGGCTTCCTCGTCGTCGGCCTCACCATGTATACCTCCGTCCTCGAACGGACCCGCGAAATCGGCATCCTCAAGGCCCTCGGCGCCTCCCCCCCCGACATCCTCTCCATCATCGTCCGCGAAACCCTCCTGCTCGCCCTCGGCGGCTGGCTCGCAGGTCTCGCCCTCTCCTACGCCGCCCACGCCACCATCAATGGCCTCATTCGCGCCAACCTCCAGTCCGTCATCGTCGTCGACTGGTGGCCCATCGCTCTGTTGATCGCCGTCGTCGCCAGCCTGCTTGGCGCCGTCTACCCCGGTCTCCGCGCCGCCCGGCAGGATGCCATCGAGGCTTTGGCCTATGAATAGCGCCCCGGCCATCATCCAGGCCCAAAACCTCACCAAGATCTACCACGTCGGCGAAGTCGATGTCCCCGCCCTCCGCGGCGTCTCCCTCACCGTCCCCCGCGGCGAATTCCTCGCCATCGTCGGACCCTCCGGCTCCGGCAAATCCACCCTCTTCCACATCCTCGGCGGCCTCGCCTCCCCCACCGCCGGCACTGTCAACATCGACGGTGAAGACCTCACCCAACTCACCGACTCCGACCGCACCAACCTCCGCCGCCGCAAAGTCGGCTTCGTCTTCCAGAAGTACAATCTCCTCCCCACCCTCTCCGCCATCGACAACATCCGCATCGCCCAACACTTCGGCCGCAACAGGGAAGCCCTCTCCCCCGACTTCCACTCGCTGCTCAAGGAACTCGGCATCCACCACCGCCTCCACCACAAACCCCGCGCCATGTCCGGCGGTGAACAACAGCGCGTCGCCATCGCCCGCGCCCTCGTCAACAACCCCGCCATCCTCCTCGCCGACGAACCCACCGGCAACCTCGACACCGAAAACTCCGAGATCGTCCTCCACCTCCTCCGCGACCTCAATCAGAAGATCGGTCAGACCATCCTGATGATCACCCACAACCCCGAAGCTGCCGCCTACGCCCACCGCACCGTCCACATGCGCGACGGCAAGATCGTCGACTAACCCCCCCAAGGGTCGTCAGACAGACCCCCCGTCGAAACTCACCGAAGTGTGACCCATGTCCCTGGGCAGATCTGTAAACCACGCCGCCGGATTGGTCCCCACCAACTCAAACAGCACGTCCGCACCTCCACCCACATCACCCCACCCCCAAGCCGCTTGAGCCCCCGGCGTCAGCCGGGGGCACCAATCAAGCGCCCTGAATGACCCCGTCACCGAATCCACGGCCCTGGTCCAGCGCCGCCGCCCACCTCGGCCAATCCGAACCGCTCCCGGGCCTCGATACGGCCTTCTGGCACGAATCCGGAGGTGCGCAACGCTGGTCCGAACTGCTGGCCGAACCGGAAGAAGAAGCCTGGCTGCAACGATTCCGCCGCGCCACCTATGCCGGCAACCCATTGGGAACAGAAGAGTTCGTCGAACGCGTGAAATCCGGCAACCCCGCACCCGAAGACCTGCTCACCCTCCCCAGCCCCTCCCTTTACCTCACATCCGCAATGAACGCCACCCACGTCGAGGCCACCGGATGATGGATCAGGAACCAGTGAGAATTTTCGAAAAGAGTAGCATGGGACGGGTCAGGCTGTCCAAATGCGCAAATGCGCTAAATGCGCAACCAGTTTCGGATGGGATTGACCTGCTTGCAGGATTAAAGTATGTTCGTAGCGGAGGCGTCATGGCCGAACTAACCCCAGACGAACGGCGGCACATTTACGAGGAAGAGAAGGCCCGCCTCGAAGCTGAACAACCTGCCCAAAAGGCGAAGTCCTTCCTGTCGAGAAGGCTGCTCATATCCGCCCTGTGCACCGTCCTTGCGGTCGGGGGAATTGGCAGCCTTGCTTACCATCAGTACCGTTTGTACGGTCTGAAGCAGAAACTCGGTGAAGCAATTGGCAAGGACCTAGGTTTGACAGAGACGATTCTGAGGGTCGAATCGGAATCATCCAAGATAACTTACGGGGAGTTTTTCGAACTCTGCAACAAGTCGGTGGAGAACAGGACAAATCTCATAGTGGAACTTCGAGGCCTCTACCCGGAGATGGACTACCAGCTTAAGACCCGGCTTGTCGATTACTTGAGCGCTGAGAACGAGTTCGTTCGCGCCAAGCGCGACTTCTACCGCAAGTCAATGGAGTCGTCCTCCGCCGCTGATTCCTACGTTGAGCAAGTGAAGAACTACCCATCTTCCTCATACGGGTGGGACTTCTACCGTGATCGAGTCCGGCAGATGAAGGTGCAGGTCCTTGAAACGGCCCGCGAAGCTGAAAAGAGCGCCGATGAGTTCCTGAAGGTCTACGAGAAGATGGCGAATGAAGAATCGGTGATTGCGAAGGAAGCGCAGAGTGCCGGCCTCAGGTTTGAGCCGATCTTTCAGAAGCACGCCAAAGGGAATCAGAAGAGAGCAGAGGAAACCAAACAGAGTGCCCAGCAGCTCGCGACGATGTTTTAGGGGTTTCGGGGACAGCCGCGGGTTGCGTGTTGTGGTGTGTGTTGTGGTGTTGTGGGGACGGTATACTCAATCACTTTGTACGGCGGAGAGAATTGGTGACCGTGGAGGCCGTTGCTGAGGCAACGCTGGAAGTGCCGGATTCAGCTTGTCTACCCATTGCTCAGCGGACTCAGCCTCCCTCCGGCTGCGTCGGAATTGGGAGTTTGGCGATTTCGTATACTGCCCCCGAAACCCGTCCCCGAAACCCCCGAAACCTGTGGTGCTGACCGGAACTGGGGATCTGTGACGACAATGGGGACATTTACGCAGGCCTTATTCCACGCGGTCTCTACATTTTGCGCCGCGGTGGGGGAGTGGATCAGTCTTGAAGGTGTAACCGCCGCCGGCACACTCGTTGCCGCGCTGGCAACCGCGACGGCCGCCGTGTTTGCCGCCAAGAGTTCGAAGGCTGCGGCCGCCGGCGTTGTAGCTGCCCAGGCGGCAGTCGATGAAGCTCGCAAGGCACGCCGTGCTGAGTTGACCCCCCACATAGTAGTGGAAAAACTGTTCCTCGACTTCGAATTCGTCTGGCCACACGCGGGGATTGTGCATGGCGGACCGGCATTCCTCGCAAGAAAACACATGCATGACCTTGCCCCCACCACTCCCCTGTTCATGATTCAGAACTTCGGCCAAAGCCCAGCCGTCGAGGTCAGTGTCGTATTTGAGCTCCAAGATGACAACGATGACTTTTCTGTGCCAGACGAGTGGAAGGAGTTCGGAGTCGCACGCTCCCAAACCCCGATTTTCAATCAAAGAGGAGCCGTGGAGGGCACCCTGCCAACCCTAGAATTCAAGTCGGATGATGGTAGGGGGTGCAGACTGCCTATCTACCGGACCGTGCCTTGTGAATTGCCTCATCTTTCGCCAGGCTTGCCGAAACAGATAGCACTGCCCGAGCCGATCGCAAATCGAATTCTGCTCCGCGGGCTTCAGCGCGGCTCGTCGCGCCGGGCGAATGACAACAAATACATCGTGCTTCAGGCAAGGATTACTTGCCACTCAATGGATGGCGAGCAACACCACGCGGCTTTTCGCTGGGCTGTAAGTCCGTTCTCGTACGGACCAAAGCTCCCGCTTCGCGTTTATGCAAATTGCTGGGAGTTGCCTCAATTGGTTGAAGCTCCGGAACGGGCGAGCATGTGAGTCGGGGGGCGATTGAGGGTCGCACGGGCCGTGGCCGATGGGGGCCGATGGGGTGGCCGATGGAGGCCGATGGGGTCGGCCGATGGGGTTCTCGCCGATGGGGTCAAACGCCGATGGGGTCAAAGACCTCGGTTCTCACCCAGCGAACCAGCAACTATTGTATTATCAGCCACTTAGTGGCAAACTAGCGCGCTGGGTCCGCCCCGCCGGCCTCCCCCACCTTGCTCACCCGCGCCCGCAACTGATTCACTCCGCTTGTCTTGCCGAATAGAACATCCCGGCGCCCCTCTGTTTGAACCCCGCCAAATCGCCGGCACCCCCCGGCGCCCGAATCCCGCTCAAGCCGCGGTCGTGATCTCGATGTCACCAGCCAGGCTGGAGGGTTCGGGGATCGGATCACCGAACTCGCGCAGCGTTTCCAGGTGGCCCTGAATCGCTTCCCGGATATTGTGTTTAACCTCTTCCAGCGTCTCCCCGGTCGTCGTGCATCCGGGCAAATCAGGGACATACGCCGCCCAATTGGACGCTGCCCGCTCGAAAATCACGGCATACTTCACACTCATCGCTTGTCCTCCGGGCCGGTTGCCCTCAGTTTACGCAATGCGGCCGGAAAGGAGTCCCCCCATCACTCCCCACCCAAATACCGCCCCGCATCCACACCCACCCGCCCGCAAAGCTCAACAAACAACGAAACCCGCTCCTCCTCCTGAAACCGCAGCAAGAACGGCCGCTGTGCCAGATCATACGCCGAGTCTGCATGCCCGTGCAGATACAGCAGCATCGCCGCAAACTCCCCCGCCACCGCGCCATCGCGCTCCAGCACGCCTCGAAACAACGCATCCACGATCTCCGGCGGATGGAACTCCTCCACCTCCAGCAGTGCCTGCGTCAACCCGCCGAACACCTCCGCGCTCCCCAGCGCCGAAACCAGCGCCGCGATCCGTTCCTCCCGGGACGCCACGTCTGGGGCACAGCGCAGCACCGCTGCCTGGATCTCCGCATTCCCGTGCTGCAGCGCCTTCACCAGCGCCTGCCGCGCCCCCGGAGAATTGAGCGCCGCCAGCGCCTCCACATCCCTCCAATCCCGGACACCCCGAGCCAGCAGCAGCGACTCGATCCGCGCACGCTCCCCCGGACCCGCCTCCGCGAGCGCCGCGAGATCGTAGCCCGTCCCGTCGTGCCATTTCTCGAAATCCACCGCCATGCTGCGCACGAAGCGGTCGAACGCGGTCCCGGAGTCCATGCCGTCCGCCTAGCGACCCGGCGTGACGACCAACCGCCACCGCGCCAGGAGTCCATCTTCCATCGTCTGCCACTCCGACCACTCGGTCGTGTCCTCCACCGCGCCATCCACATTCAGCGTGGCCGACATCCGCTGTTCCCCGTTCTTCATCACGGCAAACATCTTCGTCCGGGGGAAGGCCCGCGTGGGGAAATCGCCGGGGACGATCGCCCGCCCCGCTTCGTGGCGAATCCCGTCCTTCTTCCACGGAACTGTCTCGGTGCCCTCTCCGGTGCGGAGTTCAAATTCCAGGCGGTCCTTCCCGGACAAAGCCGCGATTTCACCCTCCGGGAAGCTGACTTCCACCTCGAAAACCGCCTGTTTGCCGGGATAATCCGCGGGTTCGACGACCTGGGGCCGCAGCGCGATCACGCTCCCGATAATCAGAACCACCAGGATCGCCCCGAACCCCAGCGCCACCGTTCCGCTTCGCTCGGGGTCCGCCAGCAGTCGCCATGTCAGCCACCCCCCCAATATCAAGCCCACCAGTCCGCAAAGGCCCCCCACGAAGAAAAAGCCACTCATCGCCGCGGCCCCTTCGCGGGAACCGTGGGTCCTCGTCAACCAATAGGCGGCCAGGCTGCCGAGCACGACCCAGCACGTCGCGCCGGAGACCAAAGCACCGAAAAAAGTCAGAAGAGAGCGGGACATGGCGGGTTCGGATGTCAAGACAGTATACCCTAACCCACTGCAAAATCAACACATAATCACAGTCTCCCGGCAAGCGCGGTACAATGTACAGTAGTGGATACCCGCCGCATGTGCCCGCATTGCCGGGCCTTTATCACGACCAAAGACAAAGTCTGCCCCTACTGCGACACCCCCGTCGGGCCACGCGCCATCGACCGTCGCGATCCCGCCCCCCTCCTCGGCGGCCTGATCCCCTCCGCCCGCTTTGTCACCACCCTGATCCTGACCGTCAACATCGGAATGTATCTGGTCACCGCACTGGCCAGCATGAAATCCGAACTCGGCAGCCTGATGAACATCGACGGCCGGACCCTGATCAGTTTCGGCGCCATCTGGCCCATTGCCATGTTCCAGGGCGGGGAATGGTGGCGTCTGGTCACCGCCGGCGCCCTGCACGGCGGACTGATGCATATCCTCTTCAATACATGGGCTTTAATGGACGTCGGCGCCAACTCCGAAATGCTCTACGGTCAGAAGCGGATGGCCTCCATCTACATCCTCTCCACGATCGGCGGATTCACGGCCTCCGCTTTCTGGACCCAGTCCGTCTCCGTCGGCGCTTCCGCCGGCCTGTTCGGCCTCATCGGCGCCATGATCGCCCTCGGTGTCATCCACAAGACCCCCGAAGCCGCCATGATCAAGCAGGTCTATATGCGCTGGGCCATATACGGACTCCTCTTCGGCCTGCTCCCCCTGCAAATCGACAACGCCGCCCACATCGGCGGACTCGCCACCGGATTCCTCGCCGCCTGGGCCGCCGGCACGCCCAAACTGATCGACACCCACCCCGCCGAACGCGCCTGGTCCGCCATCCTCGTCGTCCTGCTCGTCATCGTCGGCTTCTGCTTCGTCAAGATGTTCGGCTGGTTCAAGATGGTCTCCCAGATGGCCGCCCTCTGACCCCTCAATTCTTTGTCCATTGTATATGTACAATGTACAAAACGTTTGTGGGCGGGTTCACGGCTGCCGCCAGAACCCTCCTCGCTGCTGTTTTCCAAGCTAAAGCCTTGTTTCTGAACGAGTTAGTCCGGATCTTCCCGCTTTGCCCGCCGACCGCGCAAAACCCGGTCCCCGAAGGCATTTTAAGCGTGTTTTAAGCGCACAACGCAGCCACTCAAGGGCGCTTCAAAGGCCGGGCGCCCCACCAACTGCCGAGGAGGGAGCCGGAGACGTTCATGAGGGGGCCGAAGATGGCAGGGGCGATGGCGGCGTTGACGCTTTTGAGGACATTGATGGCGAGTCCGGAGGCCATGCCGGCGTTCTGCATGCCGACTTCGATGGCGACGGTCCGGGAGGCGCGTTCGTCGAGGCGGCCGAGGCGGGCGCCCCAATAGCCGAGGAGGTAGCCGGAGGAGTTGTGGAGGAGGGCGGCGAGGATGAGAGCGGGGCCGAGGGAGAGGAGCTGGTCGCGGGAATTGGCGGTGATGATGGTGATGATGACGACGATGCCGGCCATGGAGACGACGGGGAGGAGGCGGTAGAGCCAGGGGGCGCGGCCGTGGAGGAGGTGGTTGAGGAGGAGGCCGCCGGCGACGGGGAGGATGATCATTTTGATGATGGACATCATCATTTCGTGGAAGGAGACGGGGACGTAGGCGCCGGCGAGGAGGGTCATGGCGAGGGGGGTCATGATGGGGGCGGCGAGGGTGGAGAAGGCGGTCATGGTGACGGAGAGGGCGACATCGCCTTTGGCGAGGTAGCACATGACATTGGAGGCGACGCCGCCGGGGCAGGCGCCGACGAGGATGACGCCGGCGGCGATTTCACTGGGAAAGCCGAACAGGTGGGCGATGGCGAAGCCGAGTACGGGCATGATGGCGAACTGGAGGAGGAGTCCGGTGAGGACGGCGCGGGGCATTTTGAAGGCGCGGGTGAAGTCGGAGACGGAGAGGGTGGCGCCCATGCCGAGCATGATGATCTGAATGAGGGGGACGATGAGGCCGGTGAGTTGATAGCCGCCGATCTGGAGGAACGGGGCGGGGTGGAGCATGGAGAGAAAGACGGCGAGGAGGACGAAGGCGGTGAAGCGGAGGCCTTTGCGTTGATTGGGGTCCATGGTGGAGCAACCAGCATATCGTTTTGAGGGGGTGGAGTTGAACGAATCCGTCCAGATTCTTGCCCATGACGTGTTGATTCCGACCCGCGAGTCCTATATGCTAGATGCTTGGGCCACGGAAGTGTAAATTTCCGATCTCTTACTCCTCAACGGAGAAGCCCAAGCCGTTGAGAATACAACTCCGACTAACCGGGAGGATGGATTCGATGTATGCCACAGCAGGCCTGACGCGTGACGCGCGTCAGGCGACTTCAAGAAAGACCCAAACGCTGGCGTGGTTCAGGATGAGCCGCGCCTTTGTTTCGATGGTGGTCCTGGCGATGGTTCTGTCGCTGGGGACGGCCCCGTTGTTCGCGCAGCCCGAGCATCGTCCGGGCGGCGAAGCGAATCTGGTGATGCCGGATCTGAACCAGGCGACGTTTCTGGACGGGATTGGCGGCCGGACGCTGCTGATGATCGGCATTGTGGTCAGCATTCTCGGAATGCTTTTCGGCCTGATGATTTACACGCGGCTGAAGAACATGCCGGTGCACAAGTCGATGCTGGAGGTATCGGAGCTGATTTACGCCACCTGCCAGACGTATTTGCAGACGCAGGGCAAGTTTCTGCTGATCCTGGAGGTCTTCATTGGGGTGATCATCGTGTTCTACTTCGGCTTTCTGCTGGAGTTTGAAGCGATCAAGGTGGCGATCATTCTGTTGTTCAGCATGATCGGCATTCTGGGCAGTTACGCGGTGGCGGCGTTCGGCATCCGGGTGAACACGTTCGCGAATTCGCGGTGCGCGTTCGCGAGCCTGACGGGCAAAGCGTTCCCGTGCCACGACATTCCGCTGCAGGCCGGCATGAGCATCGGCATGATGCTGATTTCGGTGGAACTGCTGATCATGCTGTTCATCCTGCTCTTCATTCCGGGCGATTACGCAGGTCCCTGCTTCATCGGTTTCGCGATCGGCGAATCGCTGGGCGCGGCGGCGTTGCGCGTGGCTGGCGGCATCTTCACCAAGATTGCCGACATCGGCGCTGACCTGATGAAGATCGTGTTCAAGATCAAGGAAGACGACGCGCGGAACCCGGGCGTGATCGCCGACTGCGTTGGCGACAACGCCGGCGATTCGGTTGGACCTTCGGCTGACGGTTTTGAGACTTACGGTGTGACGGGCGTGGCGTTGATCACGTTCATCCTGCTGGCGGTGTTCGACCCGCTGGTGCAGGTGCAATTGCTGGTGTGGATCTTCATCATGCGCGTGATGATGGTGATCGCGTCGGCGGCGAGTTACTTCATCAACCACACGATCGCGAAGGGCAAGTACGGCGACTCCGAGAAGATGGACTTCGAAGCGCCGCTGACGAATCTGGTGTGGCTGACTTCGCTGGTTTGCGTGGGTCTGACGTACGTGGTGAGCTACTTCATGATTCCCGAACTGAAGGGCGACACCAGCCTGTGGTGGAAGCTGGCAACGGTGATCACGTGCGGCACGCTGGCAGGCGCGATCATTCCCGAGTTCGTGAAGGTGTTCACCTCGGTGAACTCACGGCACGTGCGCGAGGTGGTGACGAGTTCACGGGAAGGCGGCGCATCGCTGAACATCCTGTCGGGGCTCGTTGCGGGCAACTTCTCGGCGTTCTGGCTGGGCCTGGCGATGACGGGTCTGATGGCGATTGCGTATGCGGTTTCGATGCAGGGTCTGGGTGCGCTGATGCACGCTCCGGCCGTGTTCGCCTTTGGTCTGGTGGCGTTCGGCTTCCTGGGCATGGGCCCGGTGACGATCGCGGTGGACAGCTATGGTCCGGTGACGGACAACGCGCAGTCGGTATTCGAGCTTTCGACGATCGAACAGATCCCGGGGATCGAAGCCGACGTCGAGAAGACCTTCGGATTCAAGCCTGACTTTGAGAAGGGCAAGGAGAATCTGGAGGAGAACGACGGCGCGGGCAACACGTTCAAGGCGACGGCGAAGCCGGTGCTGATCGGCACGGCGGTGGTCGGGGCGACGACGATGATCTTCTCGATCATCATGACGCTGACCGAGAAGCTGAATCCGGAACTGCTGAAGAACCTGACGATCCTGCATCCGCCGTTCCTGCTTGGCCTGATCATGGGCGGCGCGGTGATCTACTGGTTCACGGGCGCGTCGATGCAGGCGGTGACGACGGGTGCGTACCGCGCAGTGGAGTTCATCAAGAAGAACATCAAGCTGACGGAAGACGCGACGAAGGCGAACGAAGAGGATTCGCGGAAGGTGGTGGCCATCTGTACGCAGTACGCGCAGAAGGGCATGTTCAACATCTTCCTGGTGGTGTTCTTCGCGACGCTCGCGTTTGCGTTCTACGAAGAGTGGTTCTTCATCGGCTACCTGATCTCGATCGCGATCTTCGGCCTGTTCCAGGCGGTGTTCATGGCGAATGCCGGCGGCGCCTGGGATAACGCGAAGAAGGTGGTGGAGACGGAGTTGAAGGCGAAGGGCACTCCGCTGCACGATGCGACGGTGGTGGGCGACACGGTGGGCGATCCGTTCAAGGACACGTCGTCGGTTGCTCTGAACCCGATCATCAAGTTCACGACGCTGTTCGGGCTGCTCGCGGTCGAACTCGCCGTGGAGATGCGCCACACGGATCCGAACTCGCCGCTATCGCACATCCTGGCGGTGATTTGTTTCGTGATCGCGCTGGTGTTCGTGTACCGCAGTTTCTACAACATGCGGATCGAGGGCGCTCATATCGAGTAGCCCGGATCCTCCCGGTTGACCGCAAAGGCGGGCGCGCTCCGGCGCGTCCGCCTTTTCTTTGTGTGGCGGGAAGGCTTGACGCGGCAGCGGCCCGCCGATAGGCTGGACCGGAACAGCCATGAAAAAACTACCCGACAGCCTTCTCGACAAACTGATTGTTCCGCCGGGCAAAAAGATCTCGCTCACGAAGGATTACGATCCTGGCTGGACGCTGGAATCACTCAAAAAGAAAGAAGCCGCGGAGCGGCTGAACGAAGGCGTCCAACTTCTGGCCGAATTTCAGGACAAATTGTACGCGCAGGACACCTACGCGCTGCTGATCGTGTTTCAGGCGCTGGACGCGGCGGGCAAGGACGGGACGATCAAGCATGTGATGAGCGGGATCAATCCGCAGGGCTGCCAGGTGATGTCGTTCAAGGCGCCCTCGGCGGAAGAGCTCGACCATGATTATTTGTGGCGCTGCGCGAAAAGGCTGCCGGAGCGCGGGCGGATCGGGATATTCAACCGGTCGTATTACGAGGAGGTTCTGGTGGCGCGGGTCCATCCGGGGATCCTGGAGCGGCAGAAACTGCCAAAGCGCTGGGTGGACAAGAACATCTGGAAGCGGCGGTACCAGGAGATCAACAACTTCGAGGAGTATCTGACGCACAACGGCATCGAAGTGCTGAAGTTCTATCTGAACGTCTCGAAGGAAGAACAGAAGAAGCGGTTTCTGGACCGGATCGAGCGGCCGGACAAGAACTGGAAGTTTTCGGATTCCGACGTCCGCGAGCGGGGGCACTGGGATGCGTACGTGGAGGCGTACGAGGACTGCCTGCGGCACACGAGCACGGAGCATGCGCCGTGGCATGTGATTCCGGCGGACAACAAGTGGTTTACGCGGCTCGCGGTGGCGTATGTGATCCACCGGAAGTTGAAATCGCTGAAACTGGATTACCCCGCAGTGACCAGCGAGCAGCGCGAGGCGCTGCTGCTGGCCAAGCTGCATCTGGAGAACGAGATCTGATCAGCGGAGCATGTCGTTGAGCTTCTTGATGGCCGCGGGATCGAACTTGGGCTTGCGGTCGTAGGTCAACAGGCCATTGATCTCCTGTTCGACGTCGGTGATCTGGGTGTAGCAGATGCCGATGAAGGGGGAGTCGCGAATGGCTTCGTAGAGGCCCTGGAGGCGGGCGAGGGCGTCGGCCTGGGACTTCTCGACGCCGTCGTAGCCCCAGGCGGACTCGGGCACCTTGACGCCTTCGGGGATGTAGGCGATGCCGCCGAATTCGGAGAGGTAGAGGGGCGTGCCGTTGTATTCGAAGCCGGGGATGACGTAGCCGCGGGAGTGGGAGGGCAGAGTGGCGCCGGGTTTGACTTCGATGTTTTTCCAGCGGGCGAGGAGTTCAGGGCCGCGGGCGGTGTAGTCGTGGACGGCCATCAGGTCGGTGGCTTCGAGGTTCTCCCAGCCATCGTTGCCGATGACGGGGCGGGAGGGGTCGAGGGATTTGGTGGCGTGATAGAGGGCGCGGAGGTGGGCCTGCTGGCGGGGGTCGCGGAGGTTGGGGACGCCCCAGCTTTCATTGATGGGGACCCACATGACGATGGAGGGGTGGTTCATGTCGCGGAGGACGGACTCCTTCCATTCGCGCATGAAGCGGAAGGCGTACTGTTCGTCGAAGAGGTAGGCGTTGGCCATCTCACTGGAGACGAGGAAGCCCATTTTGTCGGCCCAATAGAGGAAGCGGGGGTCCTCGAGTTTCTGGTGTTTGCGGGCGCCATTGAAGCCCATTTCAAGGGTTTTTTCAATGTCGAATTTGATGGCCTCGTCGGAGGGCGGGGTCAGGAGGGAGTCGGGCCAATAGCCCTGATCGAGGACGAATTTGAGGTAGACGGGGCGATTATTCAGGTAAAAACGTCCGTTTTCGATGGCGACTTTGCGGAAGCCGAAGTAGGTGTCGACGCGGTCGAGGACGCGGGCGCCGTCGCGGAGTTCGAGGGTGACGTCATAGAGGGCGGGGCGGTTCAACTGCCAGAGCTTGGGGTTGCCGACGACGGCGCCCGCGGTGAGGTACTTGGTATCGCGGACGCCGGAGACGGTGCCGGAGGCGACGACGGTGGCGCCGTCGCGGATGGTGAAGGCGAGGGTGAGGTCCTTCTTCGGGCGGGCGATGCGGGTTTCGAAGCTGACGACGCCGTTGATGGAGGCATCGATTTTGAGGGAGTCGAGATAGCTGTCACCGGCGGCTTCGAGCCAGACGGACTGCCAGATGCCGCTGGTGCGGGTGTAGAAGATGCTGCGGGACTTGGGTTCCCAATACTGTTTGCCGCGGGGGATGGCGCGGTCTTCGGGGGGATCAAAGGCGCGCAGGGTGACGGTATTGGGGCCGGGTTTGAGGAAGGGCGTGATGTCGAACCGGAAGGGGGTGGAGCCGCCCTCATGTTCACCGGCCATTCGTCCGTTGACCCAGACCATGGCGTGATAATCGACGGCGCCGAAGTGGAGGAGGACGCGCTGTCCTTTCCAGGCGGCGGGGATATCGAAGGAGCGGCGGTACCAGACGACGGGGTGGAAACTGGTGTCGCCAATTCCGCTTAATTTCGTTTCAAAGGCGAAGGGGACGGTGATCTGGCGGGAGAATTTGCGCGGGGTCTGTCCCCAATCCTCGGCGAGTCCGCGATCCGCGTCATCGAATTCAAACTCCCAGGGTCCGTTGAGGGACTGCCAAAGCGGACGCTGGAACTGGGGCTGAGGATGCTCGGGGCGGGGCGGGGTTTGAGCCGCCGCGACGAGGGGCAACAGGAGGGACAGGAGGAGCGGGATACGCATGGTGTCCATTTTATGCTGAAGGGGGGCATCGCGGATATTCGGATGCTTGAGTAGTGAAGTGTGGATGTGATATCAATGGGTCAAACATCGGCCGTCCGCCCCCTGACCGGGCACCGGCGGCGGTCCACACGAGGAGCACCCCTTGGAGTCTTCAAACCGGAGATTGATTCGTCCGCCGCTGACGGACGCGAAGCAGAATTTCGCGGCAAAACACGCAAAAACCGCGAAGCCCCCGATCAAGAAACAGACGCCGCCGGACACGACGAACGCCGAGAATTTTTACTACGTCAAGCAGATGCAGTCGAAGACACCGATGGTGGTGATCCTGCGGGACGGGGAGGAGTTGCACGGGGTGATCGAGTGGTACGACAAATTGTGCATCAAGCTGAACCGGGAGGAGGGGCCGAATCTGCTTGTTTACAAGTCGTACATCAAGTACATGTACAAGGAGTAGCGGGCGGGCTGGGGGGTGAGCCGAATCGAACCTCACTTTCGCGTATACTAGCCGGAACGTTGTCGTCCGGCCTGGGACCGGAAAGAGGAGTACCCCGTGAAGAAGTTTGCGTATGTTGTACTGACGCTGGCTGTGCTGGCGGGCGGAGGCTTTGGCTGGCTGGCATCGAAGAAGCCGCAGGCAGCGCCTCCTTCGGATATCAAGGTGGAAGTGACGGAGGCGCGTCTGGAGCGCGGCCGGTATCTGTTTGAGCATCTGGCGGACTGTGAGGGTTGCCATTCGCCGCGGGACTGGAGCAAGTATGCGGGTCCGGTGATCGCCGGGCAGCGCGGGTCGGGATTCGAGTTTCCGGCGGAGTTGGGGTTGCCCGGGAAGGTGGTGAGCGCGAATCTGACGTCCGATCCGGAGACGGGTTTGGGGGCCTGGACGGACGGCGAAATCCTGCGGGCGCTGCGGGAGGGGGTGTCGAAGGACGGGCGGGCGTTGTTCAATTTCATGCCGTACGAGCACTATGCGCACATGAGCGATGAAGATGCGTATTCGCTGGTGGTGTATTTGCGAACGCTGCCGCCGGTGAGGCGGGTGATGCCGCGAAGTGAGTTGATCTTCCCGGTAAAGTATCTGGTGAATGATCTGCCGCGTCCGTTGAGCGGGCCGGTGGCGCCGGTCTCGAAGGCGGACAAGGTGAAGTACGGGGAGTATCTGGTGACGATTGGGGAGTGCAAGACATGTCACAGCAAGCTGGACAAGGGGGTGCCGGTGGCGGGACGGGAGTTTGGGGGCGGGGAAGAGTTCCGGTTTGGGGATTTGCTGGTGCGCAGCGCGAACATCACGCCGGACAATGAGACCGGGATCGGGACGTGGAGTGAGGACCGGTTCGTGGCGAAGTTCAAGGGCTTTTCCGAGATGACCGCGGAGAATGCGCCGCCGATGAACCAGTCGAACTTCACGATCATGATGTGGCTGGGGCTGTCGCGGCTGGAGGAAGAGGACCTGCGGGCGATCTACGCGTACCTGCGGACGGTGCCGGCGGTTCGCAACGCGGTGGACTCGCATCCGCAGCCGGGGACGTACTGAGCGGGGCTACTTCGCGCGCGGATGGGCCTTGTCATAGACCTTCATCAGGTCGTGGAGGGAAAGCTGGGTGTATTTCTGCGTGGTGGAGAGCGAGGCGTGGCCGAGGAGTTCCTGAATGGCGCGGAGGTCGGCGCCGGCGCTGAGGAGGTGGGTGGCGTAGGCGTGGCGGAGGGAGTGGGGATGGAGGCCGCCGTCGCCGGCGAGAGCGACGGCGTAGAGTTTGAGGATGCCGCGGGCGCCGCGGTCGGACAGGCGAGTGCCGCGATGGTTGAGGAAGACGGCTGATTCATCGGGCGAGGCGGGGCGGCGGGCGTCGATCCAGCGGTTGAGGGCGTCGAGGGCGCGCGCGGGGACGGGGACCTGGCGCTCCTTCTTCCGCTTGCCGCGGACGAGGAGCCAGCCTTCGCGGGGGTCCAGATCGGCGACGTTCATGCCGCAGAGTTCGCTGATGCGGAGGCCGCAGCCGTAGAGGAGTTCAAAGAGGGCGAGATCGCGTTCGGGGTGGGGGCGTTCGAGTTTGCGGGCGGCGATGTCGTCGATGAGGGTGTTGGTCTGCTCCTCGGTGGGGACGGAGGGGAGGGTTTTGGGGAGTTTGGGGGTGGTGAGCAGTTTGGCGCGGTTGACCGTGACGCGGCCTTCGCGGAGAAGGTGTTCGAAGAGGCCGCGGATGGCGGCGAGTTTGCGGCGGATGGTGACTTTCTGGAGGTTCTGCGAGTAGAGATCGGCGAGCCATTCGCGGAGCAGGAGTTGGTCGACTTCGGCGGCGGGGGGCAGGGCGGCGCCGCCGCGGCCGAGATAGCCGAGGAACTGGGCGAGGTCGGCGGCATAGTTGCGGATGGTGTGGGCGGAGGCGTTCTCGCGGGCCAGGGAGGCGAGGTAGAGATCGACGGCTTCGGCGAGTTCAGGCATGGATGGCGAGGTAATCATCCATCGCCGCCTGAGCGCGCCGGCAGACTTCGGCGTGGCGGGCTTTGCGGTCCTTGCGATAGCGGGCCTGCGTCTCGTCATCGAGGGCGGGGAGCAGGTCGAAAGCGATGTTGGCGGGTTGATAGCGGCGGGGGGCGGGGGCGGGGGCGGAGGGGCGGAGGGGACCGAGGGGGGGGGGGGCGGGGGCGGGGGGGGGGCAGG
>DNFG01000472.1 GCA_003487005.1 Bryobacterales bacterium | reverse complement strand
CACGAATACCGCCTCCATCCCAACGAACCCGCCTGGTTCCTCGCCTCTCTCGACCCGGACCCCGGCACGGACCTCCCCGCCGCCTTCGAAGCCCGCCTCCGCCGCCCCTGCCACCCGGCCACCGGTTTCCTCGCCCGCCGCGCCTCCGGCGCCTGGACCCTCCTCGCCGGCTTCCCCTGGTTCACCGATTGGGGCCGCGATGCCCTCATCGCCCTCCCGGGCCTCCTCCTCGGCGCACAACCTCTGCCCGGGCAGGCCCGCTCCCTGCTCGAATCCTTCGCCGCCCACCGCGCCGCCGGCCTCATCCCCAACCGCTTCCCCGACGAAGGCGAAACTCCCGAGTACAATAGCGCCGACGCCACTCTTTGGTGGTTCAACGCTGCCCATCAGTACCTCGAGCACACCGGCGGCGACCCGGACTTCCTCCGCGCCACCTTCCTCCCCGCCGCCCGCGATATCCTCGACCACCTCCACCGCGGCACCCGCTTCCATATCGGAGTCGATGCCCGCGACCACCTCCTCTCCGCCGGAGACCCCTCCACCCAACTCACCTGGATGGACGCCCGCGTTCACGGCGCCCCCGTCACCCCCCGCCACGGCAAGACCGTCGAACTCAACGCCCTCTACTACAACGCCCTCCGCGTCACGGCCCACTGGGCGCGCCAGGCCCACACCCACGAACTCGCCGAACACGCCTTCCTCCGCTCCACCCGTCTTCGCGCCCGCTTCCACTCCGCCTTCTGGAACCCTGCGCGACAGTGCCTGCGAGACACCACCACCAGCCCTCAAGTGCGCCCGAATCAGATATTTGCCGTCTCCTTGCCCTTCTCTCCACTCGATCCCCCCGCCCGCCAGGCCGTCGTCCGCGCCGTCTATCAACACCTGTTCACCCCGTTCGGCCTCCGGACCCTCGCCCAGGACGACCCCCACTACCGCCCCCATTACGCCGGCGGTGTCGACCAGCGTGATTCCGCGTACCACCAGGGTACAGTCTGGCCCTGGCTCCTCGGCCACTATCTCGACGCCTTCTTAGGCGCCTTTGAGCGTACCCCAGAGCGTCTGGAATGGGCCCGCGAAGCCCTTGTGGCGCTTGAAAGCCACCGTTTCAGCGAAGGTTGCCTCGGATCCATCGCCGAAATTTTCGATGCCGAAACGCCCCACGCCTGGAACGGCGCCCCCGCCCAGGCCTGGTCCGTCGCCGAGTTCGAACGCGCCCGCCGCCTTGTCCAGCCCTGATTCGAGGTTCCTCCCGGCCCGGTTTCCGCGCATGCCGGCGTTGGGTTTTTCAGACTAATCAGTCCTTGATCGGAGGCGCCGGGCGCCATATAATATGAGATGGATCTTTCAGTGAAGTAACCGCCCAATTCATCCGTGTCCGCCGGAATGGCCCGAGCGCCCGAGCATGCCGCCTCCGACTCAGTCAGGTTCGTTTGCCGACGCCACTCCCCCGGACCGTCTCCGCCTGCTGCAATTCCTCCTGAATCACCTGCCTGTCAAAGTCTACGCAATCGACCTCGAAGGCCGGATCGTGATGGTCAGCCGGTCGGTTGAGGAACTCTTCGGCGTCGGCCCGGGCGGGTTGGATGGCCGCTTCCGCGCAGACCTTCTGTCGCCCGAGGAGGCGGAGACCCGCCGGCAGGCCGACCTGGAAGCATGCCAGACTGGTCAACCCGTGACCTCCTTGGACCGCCTGAAACGTCCGGACGGCTCCGAACTCCAGTTCCTCACCACCAAAGTACCCTGGCGCGATGAATCCGGTCAGATCGCCGGCATCGTAGGCATCGCCACCGAACTCGACCGGATCCACCAGATCGAGAATCGCCTGTTGGTGAGCGAGGCCCACCACCGGCTACTTTTCGAACAGAACCCCCAGCCTATGTGGGTCTTCGACCGCGAGACCCGCCAGTTCCTCGCTGTCAACGACACTGCCGTCGGTGTCTATGGATTCTCCCGCGACGAGTTCCTATCCATGACTCTCGACCAGATTCGCCCTCCCGAGGAGATTCCCCTCCTTCACAAGCGCATCGGTTCGCTCCGAGATGGCTACCATGTGGTCGGCGAGGCCCGCCATCGCACCAAGTCCGGCCATCTCCTCGACGTCGAAATTCACTACCACGCCATCATGTGGGAGGGCCGTTCTGCCGGCTTTGCTGTCGCATTCGACATCACCCAGCGCAAACAGGCCGAACGCGCTCTCCGCGACAGCGAAGCCGCCCATCGCCTCCTGTTCCAGAAGAATCCTCAGCCCATGTGGGTCTACGACCTCGAATCCCTCCGTTTCCTTGAGGTCAACGAGGCCGCCATCAGCCACTACGGCTACTCCCGCGCCGAATTCCTCTCCATGACCCTCGGCGACATCCGCCCTCAGGAGGACCTCCCCCGTCTCCATGCCGACGTCACTTCGACATATGACGATCTCAATCTCGCCGGCGAATGGCGCCACATCACCCGCTCAGGACGACACCTCGATGTCGAAATCCGCTCCCACACTCTTACTTGGAACGGCCTGCCCGCTCGAATTGTCGTCGCCTTCGATATCACTCGGCGCAAGCACGCAGAACTCGAACTCCAGCGCAGCGAGCAGATGTACCGCCTCCTCGCCGAGAGCATGCACGATGTCGTCTGGTCCATGGACCCCATCGCCTGGCGCTACCACTATGTCAGCCCGTCCATCACTCGCCTCACCGGCTTCACCCCCGAGGAACACCTCGCCGCCTCCCCCTCGCTCAACCTCATAGCCAAATTGCGTGTAAGGGCTCGTGCGGCCATCGCCCGCCGTGCCGCCGCCTTTGCCGCCGGGGACGCTCCCGCCGCGGCCTCCCCCACCTTCACCGACGTCGGCGAAATGCCCTGCAAGGACGGCTCCACCGTCTGGGTCGAGATCGTCTCCCACTTTCAGCGCCACCCCCAATCCGGAGCCATTGAACTCCACGGTGTCACCCGCGATATCACCGCCCGCAAGAAGGCCACCGAGGACCTAGACGCCTTTTTCGACGCCAGTCTCGACCTCCATGCCATCCTCGATCTCGAAGGCCGGTTCTTGCGCGCCAATCTAGTCTGGGAGCAGGCACTCGGTTACTCTTCCCGCGATCTGCGCGGTCGCCGCTTCCATGATCTGATTCACGAGGAGGACCGCGGTCGCGGCGAATCCGCGTTCGCTTCCATGCTGGATTCCGGCCAACTCGATAGCTGTACCATTCAACTCCGTCACGACGATGGCTCGTTCCGCCTCACCGAGTGGCGTGCGCGCCGTAACCGCGACGTCTGCTTCTGCACCGGCCGCGACATCACTCAACGCGCCACTTCCGAAGCCCGCCTCCGCAAGCTCTCCCGCGCCATCGAGCAGAGTCCGGCCAGCGTCATCATCACCGACTTGAACGGAAACGTCGAGTATGTCAACCCCAAGTTCGAGGACCTCACCGGCTACACCCTCGCCGAGATTCGCGGCAAGAATCCTCGCATTCTCCAGTCCGGCGAGACCCCAGAGACCCTCTATCAGGAACTCTGGCAGACCATCCTCTCCGGCCAGACAGATCGGAAGAG
>DNFG01000085.1 GCA_003487005.1 Bryobacterales bacterium | reverse complement strand
GCAGGCGGCAGTGGCGGGGTGCTTGGCTCATGGTCAGTCACTCTCCTTATGGGGTGGGAAAAAAATATAAACGTCATCTCCGGCCCGCCGCCCCCGACCGCGCCCACCGCCCCGTCCCTCCCCCCCCGCCGCCCCCCCGCCAGCGGCGCCGAGCATGCCGTCACATTTCTCACCACGTCCCCGCAAGCCGCCCACGTGTTCAAACCCGTCTCGTTGATCGACCTGATCAGCCGCGCCAGGCTCGTCTTGCCCACATAGTGATATTGAACCCCCTGCCGCGACGTGATCCGCAGCGTCCCGTCCCCCGCTTCGTCCGCCAACCGGTCCAGCCCTATATACTGCTCCGCCGTCAGCCCGCCACCCGGAACCCCCACCCGCACCATGCAGCTATACACCTTCGTCGGCGACTTCTTCCGCAAGTCCCGGTCGTCCTGCTGATACACCCCGTGAAACTTCAAAACCCCCACCGAAGGACGCGAAAACTGCGGCGAATCCGTCGCCAGATCCTCCAAAACCGGCCCTCGCAAACGGCGGCTGTTCTCTTTCAGATCTTCAGCGGGCGAACGCTTCACGGGAGGTGTCACAACCCTACCCTAACATAAAACCTCAATCTCTATCAACAATGTAGAGATAGCGGAGATCTACTCCTCCCCAGGCCCACCACTCGCGTCCCCAACCCGTTGCCGCCTCTGGAAAAATGCCCCCGACCCCTTGAACACCGTCGCCAGCAATACCCCGAACAGCGCCGCCAGCGCCAGCAGCGTCGCAATCGACCCCACCACCAGGTAATCCGTGTCCGTGTGCGGCCCCGGCAATAACTTCAGACCGATCGCCACCGTCACGCCGAATACCAGCAGCACCGCCAGCACCAGCACTATCCAGTTCTTCACCCTCGGAGACATCACTTCAGATTGTACGCCCCCTCTAGTCATATTTCTCGTAAATGATCTGCCCTCTCTCAAATCCCCGCTCCTTCAGCGCCGCCCGGACCTCGTTCACCATCGCCTTCAGTCCGCAAATGTAAACGTCCACCTCCCGCCGCCCCTCCAATGCCTCCTCCAGGTGCTCCTGGACCCTCCCCGTCCGTCCTCCCCAACCCACCCCCGGCCTCGTCACCGTCGGCAGATACCGGAAACCCCGCGCTTCCCCTGCCAACCGCTCAAACTCTCCCCGGTACAGCAATCCCTCCTCGAATCGCGCCCCCATCAGCAGCGTCACCGCCGCCCCGTCTCCCAAAACCACCGGATCTTGCAGGAACGCCCGGAACGGCGCCACCCCCGTCCCCGTCGCCACCAGAACCGAGTCCCGGAACGGCCGCTTCGGCACGAAGTACCCCAGCGGACCCTGCATCTCCACCGCCTCCCCCGCCTGCAACTTGAACAAATGCGGCGAAAACAGCCCGTCCTTCACCCGGTTCAGACATAACTCAAAACGGTTCCCCGCCGGTGCCGACGCCACCGAATACGCCCGCGTCACCTTCCGCCCCCCCACCTCGTCACTGAACGACACAAACTGCCCCGGCGTAAACGCCAACGCTTCCACCTCCCCCGCCTCGAACACAAAATGCCGCACCTCCGGCCCAATCTCTACTGAATGAACAAGCTTCGCCTTCATGCCCCTTCAGATGCCCGCCGCCCCCCGTACGATCTCTCCGCCCCAACCCGCCGCTTGCCTTAGTGGTGCACCGCCACCTTCATGGCTTCTGCAGGCTGAGTCACTGTCACCGGCTTTTCCTTCAACTTCTCCAGAACCTCCACCCGTCCGGTGCTCAGATGGTAGTCCATCGCCACCACCTGAATCCGGTTCGTCTCCACCGCCAACCGCAGAATCGGCTCCGAAGTCTTGATCTGAAACGCCACGTGCTTCGCGTTCGCCACCACGCAGTTATGGACCTGATCTCCCGGCAGGTTGCGCGCCTCCGCAATCGCCGGAAGGATCGAGTTGATCACCTTCTGAATGTGCCCCGGCGCCTTGTCGCTTTGAATCGCCGCCGTCACCGCCCCGCACTTCTCATGCCCCAATACGACCACCAGTTGCACACCCAAATGCTCAACCGCGTACTCAATCGACCCCAGCACATCATCGTCCACCACATTCCCCGCGTCCCGGATCACAAACAGATCCCCCAATCCTTCGTCAAAGATCAACTCCGGCGGAACCCGCGAATCCGCGCACCCCAATATCACTGCGTACGGATGTTGCCCCTCCTGGTCGATCTGCCGTCGCCGCTCGAACGACATGTCCGGGTGCTGCTCCTTGTGCTGCACATACCGTTCATTCCCGTCCATCAACCGCTTCAGCGCCTGCGCTGGTGATAATGTGGGGTGTTGCGGATCCGATGCCAGCCCCGGCAACGCCAGACAGGCAGCCAGAACGGCGAAGAGTGACAGACGAAGGCGCATAATGACAGCTCCAATCCTATTATCGGACGCGCGAGTCGGATTTCAAGACTATTTTGTCACAAAGATAGCCCTTCTCCTCGCCCTCCCCCTCCTCCTCCCCGCCCAGGACTTCTCCGAACTCCGCGTCGAACGCATCGCCGCCAACTACCGCTTCACCGAAGGCCCCGCCTGGTCCGGCCAGTTCCTCCTCTTCTCTGACATCCCCTCCAACCGCATCCTCAAATTCACCCCCCCCCAAGGCCCCGCCGCCGTCTTCCGTGAAAACTCCGGCGGCGCCAACGGCAACGCCTTCGACTCCCGCGGCCGCCTCTATACCTGCGAAGGCGCCAACCGCCGCGTCACCCGCACCTCCCCAGACGGCAAAATCGAAGTCCTCGCCGAACGCTTCGAGGGCAAACGTCTCAATGCCCCCAACGACATCACCGTCCGCCGCGACAACCACGTCTATTTCACCGACCCCGCCTACGGCGCCCAGGAAGACTCCCGCGAACTCCCCTTCTACGGCGTCTTCCACCTCTCCCCCCGAGGCGATAGATT
>DNFG01000456.1 GCA_003487005.1 Bryobacterales bacterium | reverse complement strand
CCCGTGAAACCCATCGCGGAATGGCTTTCCAGGACCGTCACCGTCCCCGCGTCGGCATCCAGCGTCGCTTCCACCCCCAATGGCAGCGGAAACTGATCCTCCGTGTGCCCGAACACCAGCCCAGACACCACCGGAACCTCCAACTCCGCCAGAACGTGGTCAAACACCTCCGGCAGCGATAACGTCGATTCAAACGACGGCCGGAACTCCCGGGGCCTGCAGTCCGCGCATTCTCCCAATATCAAACCCTTGATTCCATTGAACTTGCCAGCTAGTCGCAACTGCGTCAACATCCGGTCCATCGAGTACGGCTGCTCGCCCACGTCCTCCAGAAACAGAATCTTGCCCTCTGTCCGGATCTCCCAGGGCGTCCCCATCGTCGTCGAAATCAGCGTCAGATTGCCTCCGATCAACGCCCCCGTCGCTTTTCCCCCGCGCATTGTCCGCACCGGGTGCAGCGGCTTCAGCGGATTCCGCTCCGGCGGATTCTTTAACTCGCCCAGCGGTTTGGCCTCGAAAAGGGCTCTCTTCAGCAGGTTAAACGTGTACTCGTTGAGGGAATCCAGCACCGTCGGGCCGTGCAGCGTCACGATCCGGGACGTCTGATGAATCCCCAGATGGAGCGCGGTGATGTCCGAATACCCCAACAGAATCTTGGGGTTGCGCCGGATCAGGTTATAATCCAGCCGGTCCAGCAACATCGCTGCTCCGTAGCCGCCCCGCACACAGAACACCGCCTTCGTCTCCGGATCCCGGAACGCCGCGTGCAAATCCGCCACCCGTTCCTCCACCGATCCGCCCAGATACCCCCAGCGCTTCCCCGTGTTCGCGCTGAACTTCGCCTTCAACCCGAGCGCATTCACAATCCGCTCCGCCTGGATCCGCGTCTCTGGATTCACCACAAAGGTCGACGGGGTCACGCACGAAACCGTGTCGCCCGGTTTCAGGACCGGCGGTTTGACCAGGCTCAGCCCGCTGGCGGGTTGAAAGGCGGAGGCGACCGGCGCTGCCAGCGCGGTCGCAAGGAGAGATCGGCGTTCCATCTTCAAATGTTATCGCCGTACGGCTCCGGTTCGGAGATCGCCCATGGCGACGCAGGCCGCCGGACCGCCTGATCCACCCGCATACATGTCGCCCACTGCCATAGCCGGAGCCAGATTCGGAGTCCCAGGTAGAACTGCTGTCCGGCTATCGAAATCAGAATCGTCCGCATCCCGCGGTAATCAAACACGTTGTACGCGGTCTGATAAAACGCGAAGAGTACGACGCCGCACAAAGCCACGAACGCCAGAGGCCCGAGCGCCCGCAGTGGATGCCGCGCCACGAACCAGAGTCCCGCGAACCCCGCCGATAAAGCGCTGCGCTCCTCATCCACGACAATCCGGACTTTTGCATAGTCCATCGCCCCGGCAATCAGCCACACCGTCAATACAACCAGGCCGTCGATCACTTCCGAGGTCAATACCACCGGCCGCTCCACAAGCGAATCCGCGAATGCCCGCTCCACCGCCCGGTGCACCGCCGCCAGAGCCGCCAGCGCCGTCGTATGAAGTACCCCCGCCATGACCGTCAGCCGCAGGAACCGCCAGAAATAACGCCCTCCACCCTCCAGAAATCCGGCCCGGCTGGATAGCTGACCCAACGCCCCGCCCGAAAGGAACACCGCCACCGGCAGAAGTACCAACAACCCCGCGGCCACGGCCCAGATCAACTGCCACGCCGGTTCACCCCGGTTCGCGAAGATCCATTCCGCCACCGCCGCCGGGTCCAGTTCCAGCGAGAGTGGCCCCGCGCTCAGGCTTCGTCCGAAATGCTGTCCCATCGACGCCACAGTCGCCGCTGCCACGACTACCGCCAGCAGCGTATAGGCTACCCACATCACCCAGAGCGCCCGGCCTGCCTGCGCCGTCTGCCGCCGCGCATCGCCCAGTATGGCCCAAACCGGCAATGACGTCATCTCAGAGCAGCGCCCCCGTCCAGACGAACAGATTCTGCAGCCAGAACACCAGTGTCCCCCCCCAATGGGTCAACTCCTTCGTCTGCGGCTCATGCTGCCATGTGTTGTTCGCGAAATTCACGTCCAGTTGTTGCTCCTGGCCCCGGTCTACCCACACCTGCAGGATCTTCTGGGGGCGCAAGAACGTGAATCGAACCCACCGGTATCGCCCGTCCCACTCCCGCTCCTCATAATGTCCGTCGTCGAAGCGGACGGTCACCCGGACCGGCGCCACACCGTCCCCCAGCCGCCGGATGCTGACCACCGACTCGTACATCGCCGGCTTGCCGTCATCCTTCCGCTCCGTTACCGCCTGCCTGTCCTGCCCCGGCACCCCGTCGAATACCCCGAGCCCCGGTTCCACCTTCCGCGTCTCCACTCCCGCCACCCCGTAGTCCAGCAGGCGATTTCCATCCACGAACTGCTCAAAAAACCACCCCAATTCCCGTCCGGAGACTTCCTCCGCCACTGCCTGGAAGTCGCGTGTCGACGGATGACCAAACCGCCAACGCGCCACATACGCCCGCATCACCCGCGCCATCACCGGCTCACCGAGCATCCGCTCCAGCATCCGCAGCGTCAACGCCGCCCTCGAGTACGAATTCCGCCCATAGCTCGCCGAGTCGTAATACTTCCACGATGCCCGCCGCAGGCTGTCCCCCGCCGGATCCTCCAGGTACGAAACCCGGTTCAGGCTCCAGTTCCGCAGCAGCGGCAGCCGCAGCCACTTCGACAGATTCACCCCCATCACCCGGAATGGCAGCCGGCCCGGTCCATACACCCGCTCCATGATCTTCGTCGTCGCGTAGTGGGTGAATCCCTCATCCAGCCACGACTCCTCGAACTCGTTTGTTGCAACCAACTCCTTGAAATACTGGTGTCCAAACTCGTGAACCACCGTTTCATCGCTGAAAAAGTAGTCGTCCGGCTCCGCCCAGCGTGTCCCTCCGGTGATGAACGTCGGATACTCCATCCCTCCGGCCCGCTCCGCGCCCGCCGGCGGGTCCACCAGCGTGATCGTCCGGTGCGGATAGGGACCATACCAGAGCCCGAACCACTGCAACCCCGCCTTCAACGCCCGGAACTGCCGCTCCGCCTGATCCCGGTGCTCCGGCTGAATCAACAGAATCATCTTCGTCCGCGGCAGCGCCAGACCGCTCTCCGGCACCCCCAACAACTGCGCCACTTCCGTCCGTTCCGCGTGTGGAATGTCGCGTTCCGGCACGAAATCCCGCTCCAGTCGCACGAAATCCGGCTGAGCCGTGAACGCAAAGTCCGTCACCATCCCCTGCTCGAACACCCATTCCGCCATCCCCGTCTCCGCATTCTCTGTTCGCCCTTTCTGCTCCCCCGTCGCCCCAACCATGTACTCCCGAGGCAGCGTCAATGACACCCGGTAGTCGCCAAAATTGGCGTAAAACTCCGAGTTCGCGTGAAACTGATGGCAGTTCCAGCCCGCCTCCGCCCTCTGCCGGAATCCCTGCGTCTCCCAGACTCCCAACTTCGGAAACCACTGCCCCGCCAGAAAGAACTTCCCGCGATATCCCGTCCGCGCAACGATCTTCGGCAACTTCGAGACGAAATCCATCTCCACCCGGATCGTCTGCCCCGGCGCCACCGGCGCCGGGAGCGTCACTTCCATCACCGTCTGGTCGCTCCGGTTCCGGTCGTCCGGCTGGATGAAACGCATTCGCCCCGTCAAATCCTCCCCACCCGCCAACTGAAGCCGCTGAACATCAATCCACCCCCAGTCCTGGCGTTTCGGATCCCGCACCAGCCCCTGGCCTCCGTCCACCAGTCCACGCATGAACGTTGTCCGCTCGTTCTTGAACGCGTTCATGTACAAGTGAAACTGCAGTGTGGGCACTTTGTCGGATGAATTGTTCAACCAGGTCAGGGTAGCCGTCCCCGTGATCGTCCTCTTATCCGGGTCGAGGCTCACTTTCATGTCGTAGCTGGCCACGGCCACTGGCGCCGCGTGCAGCGTGCAGCATCCGGAGAGGAGCGCCAGCCAAACCCAACCGCGCATCATGGCGCCTGCTCCAGCCCCGCCGTCCGGCGCAGCCACCCCGCAATCAATTCCAGCGCCCGCTCGTCCATCGTCTGCTCAATCGTCGCGTACTCCTGCGGCGTCCCCGTCTTGGCCGGCTGAAACAGATGATTCAACCCAGCCAGACGGTGAATCTCCACTTGCTCGTTGCCCGCCGCCCGCAAAGCCGCCTCCAACACCGGCGCATTCTGCTCCGGCAGCACCTGCAGATCCAACTCGCCAAAAAGAGCCAGCACCGGCGCCTTCAGCCGGCGCAATATCACTGCTGGATCGTAGGTGATGAAGAAGCGCATCCACGGCCCCGTAATCTGCTTCACTTGCGCCGCCCGCTGCGCCTCCGGCATCATCGAAAGCGCTTCCTCCACCTTCTTCCGCAACTCCTCCGGGTCCGGCGTCGTCCGCACCGCCTCGAACAACGTTTCCTGCAACCGCCGGTTCTGCGCCAGCGCCGCCTCCGGCGCCCCCGCCGCCTTCCCGATCGCCTCGCCCTGCGCCAGCATCACCGCCGACCCCGGCACCGCCGTCCCCGCCAGAAGCACCACGAACGCCACCTCGGGCCGCCGGACCGCCACCATCGGCGCCACCAGTCCACCCTCGCTGTGGCCCAGAAACCCGATTCGCTTCCCGTCAATCTCCTTCCGCCCCTTCAGATAATCCAACGCCCCCACTGCGTCGTTCGAAAAATCCACGCTCGTCGCCTCCGCGAACGCCCCGGTGGACTTCGCCGTCCCCCGGTCGTCGTAGCGCAGCACCGCCACCCCCCGCCGCGTCAGCCAGTCCGCCAGCACCAGAAACGGCTTGTGCCCCATAATCGTCTCGTCCCGGTCCTGTGGACCCGAGCCCGAGATCAGAATCACCGCCGGATGCGGCCCCGCGCCCGCCGGAAACGTCAGCGTCCCCGCCAGCGTCACCCTGCTGTCCGTACTCGAAAACGTCACCTCCTCCGCCCGGTAGGGAAACGGCCCCTTCGGCATTTGCGGCCGGCCCGGCGCCTTTGCCGCCGCCGCGGGCATCCGCTTCAGCGCCAGTTCCATCGCCACGCCCTGCGTGAATGTCCCCTCAATCGCGGTTCCCTCCGCGTTCAGCCGCCCTTCAAAACTCGCCCGCAACTTCTCGATTGTCCACCGCAGCACCCCCCCTTCGAACGAAG
>DNFG01000207.1 GCA_003487005.1 Bryobacterales bacterium | reverse complement strand
AAGTGACTCATGACTTACAGATCCATATCAAAAATGAGCTTGCCGACGCCATCGGCGCGTTGGTGGAGGAGGTCGAAGCCGTGCTGGGCGGCGGAGAGGGGGAGCAGGTGGGTGATGATCGAGGAGGGGATCTGTCCGGAGGCGAGCAGGGCGCCGGCGGCGCGGCCTTTGTGATTGGAGCGCTTGATCATCTGGAGGTGGAGTTCCTTGGCCATGGCGAGGTGGAGGTCCACTTCGAAGTTGAGGGGTTCGGGGATGCCGATGAGGACGAAGCGTCCGCCGGATTTGGCGCACTGGATGCCGAGGTTGATGGTTTCGGGGGCGCCGGCGGCGTCGTAAACGAGGTCTGCGCCGTGGCCGCGGGTGGTTTGCATGACGGCGTCGAGAAAGTCGCCTTTTCCGGCTTCCAGAGCGACATTTGCGCCCATTTTGCGGGCCATTTCGAGGCGGTGGGGGGATTTATCGCAGGCGAGGATGCAGCGGGCGCCGGCGGCCTTGGCCATGGCGATGCCGAGGAGGCCGATGGAGCCGCAGCCGAGGACGGCGACGGTCTGGTGCATGTGGACGGGGGCGAGTTCGAAGATGTGGACCCAGACGGCGACGGGTTCCATGAGGGTGGCCTGATGCCAGGTGAGGCCGGCGGGGATGGGGTCGCAGTTGTGGGCGGGGACGACGCGGTAGTCCTGAAGGAAGCCGGCGGCCTGGGGGCCGCCCATGAAGCGGGAGGAGGGGCAGAGGTTGTGGCGGCCGGAGAGGCAGTATTCGCAGTGGCCGCAGGTGAGGGAGGGTTCGATCGAGACGCGGTCGCCGGGGTGGATGCCGTGGACGCCGGGTCCGGTTTCGACGACTTCGCCGACGGGTTCATGGCCGAGGATCTGGGGGTATTGGGCGGGGGTGCCGTGGATGTTGCCTTCGTTCCACCAGTGGAGGTCGGAGCCGCAGAGGCCGACGGCTTTGAGTTTGACGAGGACTTCGCCGGGGCGGGGGCCGTCGGGCATTTTCTGTTCGACGAGTTCGAGTTTGCGGGGGGCGACGAGGGGGACGGTGCGCATGGGGGTGAAAGAGACCACTGTATCGCAAAAGGTGCGGGTGTTCCTTCGTGGTCACAGGGGTAACGCGACGCGTTACACTAGAAATTGATCTGGAGCTTTCGAAGCCGCGAGACGGAGCAGCTATTTCTTACTCGAAGTAGCAGGAAGTTCCAATCTTGTGCGAGACAGGCCTTCCAGAAGCTGAGGATGCTGGATGCGGCGAGTTCGCTCACGGATTTGGCGGTTCTCCCCGGGAATCGGCTGGAATCGTTGAAGGGCGACCGGGACGGGCAGTGGAGTATCCGGGTGAACAGCCAGTACCGGATCTGTTTTGTCTGGCGCGACAACGAAGCGCATGACGTGGAATTGACTGATTATCATTGAGGCAGAGGGGATTTCGACGATGGCACGCAAACCAGAACGGCAGCCGATGCACCCCGGGGAGATTCTGCGGGAGCAGTTCATGGCGGACTTTGGGCTGGGGATCAACCGTCTGGCCAGGGACCTTCGTGTTCCGGCGACGCGAATCAGCGAGATTGTGCACGAGCGGCGGGCGATCAGTCCGGACACGGCACTGCGGCTGTCGCGCTATTTCGGGACGAGCGCGGAGTTCTGGCTGCGATTGCAGGGCGATTACGACCTGGACGTGGCGCGGGCGGCGTGGCCTCGGATCGAGGCGGAGATCCAGCCGGTGACAGCGGCGTAAAACCCCCTTGCGCCGGGGCGCGGGTGGTGTCAATATCACACCGCCATGTCCTCAATCAACTGTCATTCTTGTTCCGCCTGCTGTGGGATGACGCGCAGGCAACTGTTGGGATCCCTGCCCGCGGCGGCGCCCGCGGCGATGGCGATGCAGGCGGCGAAGGAAGAGGGTCCGGTGGCGCGGGAGCGGCGGCCGCTGCGGGTTCAGCCGGTGCTGGTTTACGAGTTGTACAAGAGGCGGCCGCAGACGTCGTGGCGGCCGTGGGGGGGCCTGTTCACGGAGGCGGACGTGAACGAGGAGAAGGCGCGGATTCAGGGAGAACTGGCGGCGCTGGAGTGCTCGGGGCCGTGTCCGCTCGAATTCCTGCCGTTGCAGACGGTGACTTCGGCGGCGGAAGCGAAGGCGCGGGCGCAGGGCGAGCATGATGTGCTGTTGCTGTACCCGGCGGCGGGTCCGGTGGGCTGGCTGGAGTCGTTGACGGCGGCGAACCGGTGGACGATTGCGTTCATCCGGCACCGGTCGGGGCCGCTGTATCTGTGGTACGAGATCATTGCGCCCCGGATGCTGCGGAAGACGGTGGATGAATGGGGTGAAGTGAACCTGACGAACGCCGATGTGGTGATCGACCGGACGGATGAACTGCTGCTGCGACTGCGGGCGCTGGCGGGGGTCCAACAGACGATGGGGCGGAAGATCGTGTGCATTGGCGGGGCTTCGGGCTGGGGCCGGGGCGGCCGGGAATCGCCGAGGCTGGCGCGCGAGATCTGGAACATGGATCTGGCCGACTTCAGCTACGACGATCTGCGGACGCGGATGGTGGCGGCGAAGACGAACGGGGCGCAGGTGCGCGAGGCGCGGTTGCGGGCGGCGGATTATCTGGGACAGCGGGACGTGAAACTGGAGTGCTCCCGCGATGCGGTGGAGAACGCGTTCCTGCTGACGGAAGTGTTCCGGGGGATTCTGCGCGAACAGCGGGCGGATAGATCGGAAGAGC
>DNFG01000380.1:11854-13702 GCA_003487005.1 Bryobacterales bacterium | reverse complement strand
CACCCGCCCGCCCGAGAACTCCAGGCGCTCCCGCAGCGCCAGATCCGGCCGGTCCAGCAGCACCAACTCCACCTTCGGCACATCCGCGAATCGCGGCACCCGGTACCGCGCGAAACTCCCGTTCGTCACCCGCCCGCCCGAGAACTCCAGGCGCTCCCGCAGCGCCGCCCCCAATCCCATCAGCAGGCACCCCTCCACCTGCTGCCGCAAATTGCCAGGGTTCAGAATCTTGCCGCATTCGAACGCCTGCACGATCTCTACTAACCGCAAAACGCCCGTTTTCGCGTCGATTTCGACCTCCGCGCACGCCGCCACCACCGAATTCTTCTCCGTCCCGCAAGCCAGGCCCACGCCCCGCCCCGGACGCTTCTCCGCCACCCGCTTCCGCCACCCGAACCGCTCCGCGGCCGCCTCCAGCACCGCCCGGATCCTCTCGTTCTCCAGATGCGCCAGCCGGAAATCCAGGGGATCCTTGCCCGCCTCAGCAGCCAGTTCGTCCATGAACGCCTCGCGCGCGAAGTTGTTCGCCGTCGACGCCAGCGCCCGGTACGATCCCTGCCGCAGCGGCGATTCGCACTCGATATACCGGTGCCGCGTGTTCGCCAGCTTGTATGGACTCGCCAGCGCCGACGCCCCCGAATTGTAGTTGGCAAAATCCCACGGCCGTGATCGATCCGCCCTCCACCGCCGCCTCCACCTCGATCAGCGCCGCCGGACGGCAGTACGCCCACGCGAACTCCTCGGCCCGCGTCCACCGCAGCGACACCGGCTTGCCCGCTTCCTTCGCCAGGCGCGCCGCCTCGATCGCCGCCTCGCCCGTGTGTTTGCCCCCGAATCCGCCCCCGAAATCGGGCGTGATCACGCGCACCTGCCCCGCACTCAGCGAAAACGCCCGCGCCAGCGCGTCTCGCACTCCGAACGGATTCGACGACCCCGTCCAAACCGTCAGCCGACCGTTCTCCCAATCCGCCACCGCCGCCCGGGGCTCCATCGGCGCATGCTGAATGTACGCGCACCGGTACTCCCCCTTGATCCGCTGGCCCGCCGCCGTCCCCGGCGATCCCTTCACATCGTCGCGGACCCGCCCCGGATTCTGCTTCAGGTAATCATAGAGGTTTTCGCTGGAAACCTTTGCATTAACAGTGCTCCAGCGCGCCGAAGCCGCCAGTGCCGCCACCGCCTTGCGCGCCTCGTACGACGTCGCCGCCGCACATCCGGCGAACTCCCCGTCCCGCACCGCCACCACCCCCGCCAATTTGCGCGCCGCCTCCAGGTCCACCGATTCCAGCCGCGCCCCGTCCGCTGGCGCCCGCAAAACCGCTCCATACAACATCCCCGGCCGCTTCACGTCCGATGGATACTCGTGCGCCCCCCGCACAATCGCCTCGCCCCCCGGCCTCGCCTGGCTCTTCCCCAGAATCCGCCATTCGGACACCGCCTGCAACGACACCTTCGCCGGTACCGCGCCCGCAATCTTTCCCCCCGCCTTCGCCAGTTCCGCGTAGCTTTTGTGCCCCGACTGCCCCAGAATCCCCCGCGCCGATGCGCACGCGCTCCGCACTGCCGGAATCGTCCGTGGCGTCGTCGCACTCCCCCACGTGCCGCCATCATTCGGGACTCGCGCCGTGTCTCCCAGCACCACCGATACCCGTGCCAGCGGAACGCCCAACTCCTCCGCCGCCGCCATCGCAATCTCCGTCCGCGCTCCCTGACCTTCCTCGATCTTGCCCGACAGCACCGTGATCGTGCCGTCCTCCCCCAGATGCAACCGCGCCTCGATGCCGTTTCCCTGCGCCGCCGCCTCTTGCGTGATGAACAGCGTCAGCAGCAGTCCCGCGCCCAGAAATT
>DNFG01000380.1:0-11473 GCA_003487005.1 Bryobacterales bacterium | reverse complement strand
CCTCGGATTCTGCTCAGCCATTGCTCTCTGCCTCCCGTTCGAACCGCGAGGCCAGTTGGACCGCCGCCACGATCCGTGGATACCCCGTGCACCGGCAGATATGCCCGTTCAACCCCTCCCGGATCTGCTGCTCGCTCGGCCCCGGCGTCCGCTCCAGCAGCGCCGTCGCCCCCAGCACCATGCCCGGCGTGCAATAGCCGCACTGAAACGCCTGCGCCTCGAGAAATGCCCGCTGCACCGCCGTCAGCGCCCCGTCCCCCGCCAGACCCTCGATCGTCTTCACCCGCTTGCCCGCCACATTGCGCACCGGAGTCACGCACGACGGCGCCGGACGCCCATCCACCAGCACCGTGCATGCCCGGCACTGCCCCTCACCGCAGCCATACTTCGTCCCCGTCAGGCCCAGATCCTCGCGCAGCACCTCCAGCAACGGCCGGTCCGCCGCCGTCTCCACACTCCTGGCCTGGCCATTCACCTCGAATCGGTAAACAGGCAATGTCGTCACCTCCTTCAGGGCGGCCTCCCTGTTTCAGGCGGCCGCCCTCCCGGTTCGGTTACTAACTACAGCGCCGCCATTACTTCCTTCTGCAGCAGGCGCATTCCTTCCACGCCGTCCCAGGGACCATCCTCGTACTCGAGAGCGAAGATGCCCCGGAACCCCGCCGCCGCCATGATCCGCGTGCACCGCTGCAAGTCCACTTCCTTCCAGCGGTTCCAGTACTTCGCGTGCACCGTGTGATGCGTGTATGGCGCCAGAGCCGAAAGCCCGTGGTACAGCATGTACTCGTGCTCCCAGTTGCAGAAGTCCGGCGTCGCCTCGCAGAACGGATGGTTCACCGAGTCCAGCACGATCCGGACGTTCATCGGATTCGCGCTCAAGCCCCAGTGGTTCTCAATCGTGACAATCACCCCCACCTTGGCTCCGAATTCCGCCATCTCCTTGAACGACTCGATGCACTTGTCCAGATACTTCACGATCTCGTCGTTTTTCGGGTAGCTCCCCGTCGCTGACGCCTCCGGAGCGATCCGCGGCCCCCCGGTGTTCACGCGCATCGTCTTCGCGCCCAGCATCGCCGAGCCTTCCAGCCACTTCTTCGCCACCTCGATCCCTTCGCGCCGCTTCGCCTCGTCCAGATCCGAGATGTTGCGCGGGGCGTTGTTGGACACATGCTGGCACTTGATACCCAACTTCGCCATGTTGTTCGCCAGTTGACCGAGCCACTTCTTGCCCGCCGCCGTCGATGGGTCGAATTCGTAAGCCGTCCGGGTTTGTCCGTTCGGCAGCGTCATCGTTTGCGTCGCGTACATCGCGTCGTTCGTGACATCGCCGAAGACCGACGACCACAAATCCATGTGCGTGATCCCCGGAAACTGGTCCCGCGTCCACTGCGGGAAATCCAGCATCGTGATCTCGCCATACTTCTTCCGCATTTCGGCCACCTGCGGACTGGTTCCGCGCGGACTCGGCCTGCTCTTGAACAACATCCTGACCGGCCAGCAGTTCGTCGCCAGACGGCCCAGTTTCTCCTTTTCATCCAACGGGCGCGGCGCGGCGCTGATCGCCTGCGCTGCAGCGGCCATACCGGCGGCCGACCGCAAAAATCCACGGCGGGGGGTGGTGTCTTCCATGATGGTCCCCAGTTTATCGAAATCCGCGTGAAGCGGTTCAACTATACAATCTCCCGATGTGTAATCTTTCGGTCCTCTGATGGCGTCCCTGAAACAGAGGAGATCTCCCGAATTGCACTTCAAGCTCAGACTGACAGCTCTCTTGTTCGCCTGTGCGCTGATCGCCTGTGCCCAGGGTCCCCGCAGCCGGATGGCGGGCGGCGGCGATGGCTACGGTAATCCCCCACTCGCCGCCGACGATGCCGAAAAGCGCATTCTCGAGGTCGCAGAAGCCGTTGAACGCCACCTCAACGTCCCCCGCGAGGACGGCCGCCTGATCCGCCTCCTCGCCGAGTCCATCAATGCCAAATCCGCCGTCGAATTCGGGACCTCCACCGGCTATTCCGGCCTCTGGTTCGCTCTCGCCCTCCGCAAAACCGGCGGCAAGTTGACCACTTTCGAATACGACCCCGGCCGCGCCGAAACCGCTCGAGCCAACTTCAAGCGCGCCGGCGTCGCCGATTTGATCACTGTCATCGTCGGAGACGCCCACGAAACCGCCAAGAACCTCAAAGGGCCCATCGATATCGTCTTCATCGATGCCGACAAACCCGGCTATCGCGACTATCTCGACAAAGTCCTTCCCCACGTCCGTCCCGGTGGCCTGATCCTCGCCCACAACATCGCCCGCGTCTCCCAGAATCAGGAATACATGGACGCTGTCATCAACAACCCGGCCCTCGAAACCATCCGTGTCAACAACGAGATGGCAGTCACCCTCAAGAAGCGCTGAACCCCGGGCGACAACCCCGCCCCTAAACCGCGATCTCCCGCAGGAACCGCGCCGCCTCCTCGGGTGGTGTCGGATTCAGATAGAATCCGCTGCCCCACTCGAATCCTGCCACTTTCGTCAACTTGGGCATGATCTCGATGTGCCAGTGATAGTGATCGAGCGGGCGATCCTGCACTGGCGCTGTGTGCAGAATGATGTTGTATGGCGGGTTTTCGAGCGATTTGTCGAGCTTTTTGAGCGTCTGATTCAACACCTGGCCCAGATTGTGAATCGCCTCCGCCGCCAGGCTCTCGTAATGCGATTCATGCCGCCTCGGCACGATCCACGTCTCGAACGGAAACCGCGCCGCATACGGGCACAACACCACGAAATGGTCCGTCTCCAGCACCACCCGTTTCTGCGTCTCCAACTCCTGCTGCACCATGTCGCAGAAGATGCAACGCTCCCGGAACTCAAAATACCGCCGCGCTCCGTCCAGTTCCTCCTGCACCCGCTTCGGCACCACCGGCAGCGCGATCAACTGCGAATGGGGGTGCTCCAGCGTCGCTCCCGCCGGCTCACCGTGATTCTTGAACACCAGAATGTAGCGGAACCGCTGGTCCTTCCGTAAATCCAGTATTCTGTCCCGGACCGCGAACATGAGGTCCGCCACCTGCTTTTCCGGCAGACTCGCCAGCGACGCCAGATGATCCGTCGTCTCCAGAATCACCTCGTGCGCCCCAACCCCGTTCATCCGGTCATAGAGACCCTCGCCCTTCCGGTCCAACTCCCCTTCGACCCGCAGCGACGGAAACTTGCTCGGCACCACCCGCAGTGTCCATCCCGGTTCATTTGGGCCCCCCGAGGTCCGGTACGCCAACACCTCGGGCGGCGTTTTCAATTCATTGCCCGGACAAAACGGGCAGAATCGCGGCGCCGAGGGAATCACGCGTTCCCGGGTGAAATCAGTGGGACGGCGGGCGCGGTCGGTGGCGATGATCACCCACCGGCCGGTAATCGGATCTTTTCGAAGGTCAGGCAAGGGTGACGGTCCGGCGATAGATGAAGTTCACCGTCAGCATACAGCATTCCGCCGCCCCCCGGCGCGGATCGGTTCCCCCGGAAATACCCGAACCTCCGGCGGGTCCCCCAATACCACCGTCACCACATCGAAACGCAGATCCTCCGCCCCCGCCCGGGCCTTCCGCGCGTACGCCGAAATCCCCCGCAGCAGCGCCGCCCGCTTCACTCCGTGCATGGCAATTTCCGGCGTCGCGTATTTGGGGCTTTCGCGGGCCTTCACCTCGACGAAAACCAGCTTGCCTTCGTGGCGGGCGATGATGTCGATCTCCGATAAAGTCTTGTGATCGAACCAGTTCCGCTCGATCACGTGATAGCCGAGCGATTCGAGATGCCGGCACGCCAGATTCTCCGCCCGCAGACCCCACGCCTGCCGGGCCGTCAGTTCTCTTCGCGCCAGACGTTCATGAAAGCGCTCTAAAGCGCACCAGAATGCCTCCAACATGCCTCATTTGAGCACTTCAAACTCGAATTCCATCACCTTGCCGCGCACCACATAGCACAGATAGTGCTCCCAGAAGCGCCGGAACCGGGGGAAGGCGTTCACCAACAGTTCGAAGCCCAGGTACCTCCATAATGCTAGTAGCCTGAGCCGGACTTTTTTCTCACGCAATCTCACCGGCGAGTAGTAGTCGTAGCCCGCGTGATCTGCTCCGAAGTACCTGAAAGAAAACGAGTTCAGGTGCCAGCGGTGGGTCGGATCGCAGAACGAAGAAAAGTCGGTGTAATGCGGCGTCGCCAGGAAGATCCGTCCCCCGGGGCGGACCAGCCTGTAAAACTCCTCCATCGACTTCACCACGTCCGCCACGTGCTCAATCACGTGGACCGCGTGCAACTCGTCGAAACTGTTGTCGCGGAACGGGTATGGAAAATGGTCGAGGTCGCACAACACATCGGCCCGCGTGCGGGGATTGCGATCCACGCCGATCGCGCCGGGCCGCTTGTTGAGCCCGCAGCCGACATCCAGGATCCGGGGTTGGTTCACCGCTCCAGTTTAGCGGGAGAGCGACCCAAGAATGTCCTCGAGCGTGTCGAGCGCGAAAGCCGCCTGTTCGTGGCTCAGGACCAGCGGCGGCGCCAGACGGATCGAATTCTGCCCCGCGCCAAGGATCAGCATCCCGCGATGGAAGGCGCGCTGAACGATCTCGTTGCGCAATTCGGGGGCCCGTTCGCGCGATTCCTGGTCCTTGACGATCTCGAATCCGAGCATCAGGCCAAGCCCGCGGACGTCGCCCACGATCGGGAACCGTCCGGGCCAGGTCTGCATCCGCTCCTTCATTGCGCCGCCGACCTGGGCGGCGTTGTCGAGCAGTTCCTGTTCCAGCAGTTCGATGGTCGCCAGCGACGCCGCCACGGCGACCGGATTGCCGCCGAAGGTCGAGGCGTGCGCGCCCGGTTTCCATTCCATGTACTGCGCCTTGGCGATCGTGGCCGACAACGGAAGCCCCGAGGCGATGCCCTTGGCCAGCGCGATGATGTCCGGATCGGCGCTAAAGTGTTCATGGGCATACATTTTGCCCGTCCGTCCCATACCGGCCTGGACTTCATCGCAAACCAGCAGAATCCCGTGCCGGCTGGCCACGGCCTGGAGTTCGTCGAAGAACTTCCGCGGCGGGACGACATAGCCGCCCTCGCCCTGCACCGGTTCAACGAAGATCGCCGCCACCTCCTGGGCCGGCAAGATCGTCTTGAAAAGCGTGTCTTCGAGCACTTTGACACACTCTACAGCGCAAGTTTCGGGCTTCTTTCCATACGCGCAGCGATAGCAGTACGCGTACGGAATGTGGGTGACACCGCCCAGAAGGGGGGCAAACCCCTGCTTCTGGACCGCCTTCGACCCGGTCAGCGACAGCGCGCCCATCGTCCGGCCATGGAAAGCGCCCAGGAAGCCGATAAACTTGTCGCGTCCGGTGTGATAGCGGGCCATCTTCAGGGCGGCTTCGACCGCTTCGGCGCCCGAATTGCCGAAAAACACCCGGCGCGGGGCGGGCGCGGGGCACAGCGCGGTCAGTTTTTCAGCCAGTTCCACCATGTTTTCGTAGTAGAAATCGGTGCCGGACATGTGGAGGAACTTCTCGGCCTGGGCGCGGATAGCGTTGACCACCCGCGGATGCGAGTGACCGGTGGCAACGACGGCAATGCCGGCGTTCATGTCGAGGAAGCGGTTGCCGTCGACGTCTTCCACCATCGCGCCGTCGCCTTTGGCGATGACGAAGGGGTAATCGCGGGTGTAGGACGGGGACATGACGGCGTGGTCGCGGGCGATGACGGCCGAGGCGCGCGGGCCCGGCAGGCTGGTGACGAGGTGCGGCAAAGCCGCGGAAACTGGAGCCGAGGTGTTGCTCATGAGGGGACCTCCCGAGAGAATTGTCTGTGTTTTGAAGGGGTTGGGCCGCAGGGGGGAGCGGGCGCGGCTAATCGCAACCGAACAGGGAGGGACGCGAAGTGGCGGGTGTCACCGGCATCTTCTTCATTTTACGGTGTTTCCGGGAGCCTCGACAATCCCGTGAAGACGGTACGGAATCTGGCCGGGATCTGTTCCAGAGCCATGAGGCAGTGTTTCAACTTGAAACAGTTGTCTGTAAGTAATTGATCTGGAGGGGCTTGATATTCGCTGCCGGAGGCGGCTCCGCCGGAGTGATTCATTTTGGTGCAAGCAAGCTGGAGGGGCGGAGCGGGCGTGGAGGCTGAAAGTGCCGTTGACTCAGTGAGTTACGGCGGCTTTAGCAGTTTGGTCCGCCGACTGCAATCCAAGGGGTGGATGAATGTCGCCGTAAAGACGGGAGG
This sequence comes from Bryobacterales bacterium, assembly GCA_003487005.1. Taxonomy (GTDB): domain Bacteria; phylum Acidobacteriota; class Terriglobia; order Bryobacterales; family Bryobacteraceae; genus PNKE01. Next base: position 5,226 of record DNFG01000380.1, on the reverse strand, counting down.
ACCCGCGAATCGGAGACGAGTCCTGGGCCGGACAGGGTCCGGATGCAGTACCGGAGGCCCTGTGCCGCGTGACAAAAAAGCGCCAAAATCGGCTTCAAACGTGTCGATATGACCACGCAGAAGATGGTTTTCCTGCAGAGTCTGATCCTGGTGTTGCTGACGGTCCTGGCGCTGCCGGGGCTGGGGCAGCAGACGGGACAGAGCCGGCTGGCGCTGGAGGTCCGGCCCGAGTGTGGTTTTCTGAAGACGGAGTTGGTTGAGGAATCTGACGCAAGGGAAGGAGTTGTCAGGTTTCTGTATGCAGCGAGGACTGGGCAAGCGGGCGGGCGGTTGGAGTTCCGCCTGCCTGCCGGCCCTGGCGCCGCGCTCATCACCACGACGATGGGGGGGCCGGGGCAGGCACGGCCGCCATTTGTGCTCGGAGCAGGGGAGTCGGCGATTGCCGCGACACTGCCGCCGAATCGGCACACGTTGCGCGAGGGGGCGTCCGGCGAGATCCGCTGGCGCTGGGAAGCCGGCGCGCAACCGCTTGATAAAGAACCGTTAATCTTAATAGTTTGCCATTAACGGGTCTACAAACCTGAAATTTTCTAGCCCGAACGGGCTAAAGTACATCCCTGTGTCCACCGATAGTCCACTGCAGGAAGGCAGATTGGATTCTTGGTGATTGCAGCACTCATCCCGGTGATTGCCCTCAGTTGGCCGCTGCTGGCGGCCGTTGGAGTGGCAACTCAGACTGTCACTGTGTCCCTGCAGCCGCAGGGCAAAGTGTCGGTTCCTGGGGGTTTGAATCTGGAGAGGGGACCGCAGGCGTTCGCCCACTACACGGGGGTGTTGCCGGTGTCGTTCCGGATTCGGACGGCCCCCGGGATGGGTGCGAACATCACGGTACAGGCTTCGGGCGAATTCGCTCCGGGGGACGGTCCGAGTCTGGCGGCCGGGGATCTCACGTTCACGTGCAGTCCGGCCAGCTACGGATCGGCCTGTACGGGTGTGCAGACGGTGAGCGTTACTTCGCAGAGAAGCGTGGTTTCGTTGCCGGGCGCGGCATGCACGGGTGGCGGAGGCGGTTGCAGTGCAACCGATCCGGCGAGCGTGCAACTGAACCTCCAACTCACAAACGATCCATCTGTCCCGACTGGTGCATACACAGTGCCGCTGATGTTCACGGTCAGCAGCCTGTAAGCGCCGCTTCACCGTTTGGAAGGAAGAAGGAAAAGGACAATGAAACGTTTGAACACATTAGCAATCTTTGTGTCCATTCTGGCCCTTGCGGTTCCGGCCGCGTTCGGGCAGACGTTCGCGGGCACGGGAACAACCACACTGTCGATCGCGGTCGGTCCGGAGGCAGCGATTTCGGTCACGGAAGCATCGACTCCTCTGTCGATGGGAGCCGGACTGTTTTCGGACTACACCGGAACGACGAATTTCACCTACAAGATCCGCACGTCGAAGACCAACGGGACCGGCTCGATCACGGCTTCGGTGGCTGAATTTGGCGTCGGCGGACCGTCGCTGGCGGCCGGCGATCTCAAGTACACCTGCACCGTATCCGCACCGGGCACGGGTTGCTCGTCGGAGGTGACGGCGGCGATGGCAGGGACGAACGTGGCCGGATTCGGCGCGAATGCCCGGTCGGCAAAGTCGGGCAACAGCGGTTCGGTGAGCTGGACGCTGGTCAACGATCCGCAGTACGAGACGGGCACACACACTTCGGTCGTGACGTTCTCGATCTCGGCGCTCTAGGAGGAGAAGCCCGAATGCGGAGCATGGCGGCGCTGGGACTGTGGCTGTGGCTCGCGGCGGCGAGTCCGGCGCAGATCCAATCGTTCACGGTCACGCCGGGAGCATTGAGCTTCACGGCGGTGGATCCGGACACAGGAGGCCCAGCGCCCCAGACTTCGCAAGCGGTGGTGGTATTCAGAGGATCGCCTTCCCGGTACTGGACGATGTCGGTGCAGGCGGAGACGGCGAGTCTTGAGAATTGCGGCGGTGTACCGGCATCGGCGATTGAAGTGGGGTGCCAGTCGGCGACTCTGGTGGGGGCCGGTCCGGGCAACGCGGCGTGCAACCCGGCGGCGATTCCACTTTCGACCACGCCGCAAGTGGTGGCTCAAGGCCGGCAGGGGACACAGACGAACACGCTGACAGTCGCGCTGCAGGTTTCGTTTGCGGATCGGTGGCGCTATCCGGCGACCGAAGCGGCGGCCTGCACGATTCAACTGCGTTACACGGTGGATATTCCATGAAACGGGTCAAAGTATCGAGGCCTCTGGCTGGTGCGAGAGGGCTGCGCCGCGTGGCGGCGCTGGTCCTGCTCTGGGGGATGGCGGTGGCGAGTCCGGCGCAGATCCACTCGTTCACGGTCACGCCTGGGGCGCTGAGTTTCACGTCGCTGGATCCGGACGCGGGCGGGCCGGCGCCACAGGTTTCGCTGGCGTATGTGGACTTCCGGGCCAGTCTATTTCAGGCCTGGCGTCTGTACGTGCAGGCGGAGATGCCGCAGCTGGAAAATTGCCCGGCCGTGCCGGTGTCGGCGTTACAGGTCCGGTGCCAGAGCGCGACGATCGCCGGGTTTCTGAATCTGGGCAACGCGGCGTGCAATTCGGCGGCGATCCCGCTGTCCACTTCGCCGCAACTGGTGGCGCAAGGCAATCAGGGGATTTTCAACAACCAGATCAGTGCGAGTTTGCAGGTAGGGTTCACGGACCGCTGGCGATATGCGGCGGCGGTTTCGCCGGCCTGTACGGTCTCATTGCGATATACGGTGGATATTCCATGAAAAAGCGATTGATATTGGGAATTCTGGTGAGCCTGCCAATGATGGGGCAGGTCGGATTGGGGCTGTCTCCGATGCGGCTGGAGGTTGGGTTACGGCCCGGCCAAGCGTATTCGGGGGCCCTGGAGCTGACCAATGAACTCGGGGGACGGATGCGGGCGCGCGGTGAATTGCTCGATTTCCGGCTGGACGAGACGATGACGCCGCAATTTGGGCGGACGATGGAATCGGAGAGCGAGTGGAGTTGCCGGTCGTGGCTGACGGTGAACCCGATGGAGACGGAGATCGAGACGGGGCAGAGGCTGCTGGTGCGGTTCACGATCCGGGTACCGGCGGATGCAGCGCCGCAGAGTTATCACTGCGCGGTGGGCTTCACGGCGATGCCCCGGGCGGGGGAAGTTGCGTCGACGGGGGTTCGGAACACGGTCCGGGTGGTGGGGGCGTTCTACGTGCGGGTGGGCGAATCACGAGGCCAGGGCATGGTGAGGTCGCTTCAGATGGAAGGCGAAGGTGGGGCGCGCCGGGCGGTGCTGCTGGTCAAGAATGATTCGAATTGCTATTTCCGCCCGGAGGGGCAGGTTGAAGTGCTGGACGGAAACGGCGGCGTGCTGGAGACGCTGACGGTGCCGGCCTTTCCGGTGCTGCCGAAGCGGGAACAACGGTTCCTGCTGCCGTTGGCGCCGGGGACGGCGCAGCCCGCGGCATTGAGGGTCAGGGTGGACCTGGGCCTGGGCGAAATCCAGGAGGCGACGGTCCGGCTGGCGAAATCCGGTGTGGACGGCATTTAGGCTGACGGCGGCGCTGGCGCTGCTGGCCGGGGTGGCAGCGGTCGCGGCGGCGCAGGAATCACGCGGGACCGCGGAGATCGCGGCCCAGGGCTTTTACGCGCCGGGTGGAGTGGAGCCCGTTCGGGCGACGACGGGCATGGCGGCGAGTTTTCGTTTCATTCTGCCCACGGGCGCGCTGCTGGAAGGCCGGGCTGAGGATTACGCTTCGTCCGGACTCCGGTTGACTGAGAACTACCTGACAGTGCGGGGGTTGGCGGCCGGGGCCTGGAGAATGGAGTTTTCGGGCGGGGATCTGCAGACGCCGGGGCGGCCGATGGACGTGTTCATGCCGCAGGTGTTCACGCCGCTGATCCGAATGCGGGGTGCGCGGGTGGCGGGGATCCGGGGGCGGCTGAGCTGGACGGGGTATGCCGGGGTGGTGACGTTTCTGGAGGGGCCGCGGCTGCCGTTTTCGGTGCGGGGCCCGCAGACGCTGACCGGGGGCGGTCTGCGCTGGAAGGCTGGGGAGACGCTCGAATTCGCGGGGCAGGTGGACACGTTGCGGACGGACCCGGAGCGGGCGGCGGCGCGGCCGTACCTGAGCCAGTCGGGGCGGCAGTATGGCCGGTCGACGCAGGCGACGGTGGCGGGACAGTGGAAGCCGGCGGAAGGCGTGCGGGTGGTGGGCGAGGCGGCATTGACGACGGGGCGTCCAGCGGACGAGTTGACGGTGGCTCCGGCGCGAGGAAATGCGCTGGTTTCGGGTGAGTATGAGCGCGGGCGCGTGATGGCGCGGGCGAGCTGGCTGCGGCAGACGGCGGGGTATCTGCCGGTGGCCGGGTACTTTGCCGGGGACCGGGGCGGGGCATTCGTGGAAGGGCGTCTGCGCGTGCGGAAGGGCTTGGAGGTGAGCGGGTCGACGGGGTCACTGCGGAATAATTTCGAAAACAATCCGGCGGCGTGGGGGTTCCGGTCAAAGTCAGCGACGGCGGGCGTTTCGGCGGAGATGCCGGGGCGGGTGGTGTTGAGCGGGCACTATTCGCAGATGCGGCTGGAGTCGGCGGCGCCGGGAGAGGAGGTGTCGAGGAGGAACGTGAACCGGCAGGTACTGCTGGCGGCGGCCCGGAGCTACGGCCGGCAGACGACGCGAGTGAACTGGCGGTCGTTTGATCTCGATACCGGGACAATGAAGTCGAAGCAGGGTGCGGTGGAAGCGGAACACTCGGTGCGGTTGGGGCGGTGGTCGGCATCAGGGGCGTTCCGGCTGAACAACATGCAGGGGGCGCAGCGGCGGGATGCGGTATTTGTGCGGGGGATGATGCAGGGCCGGGCGGGACGGATGACGATGCACGCCTACAGCGAAGTGGGACGGGATTTGGCGAACGATACACTGTTCGCGCTGAATCAGGTGCAGACGACGGTGGCGGGATTCCAGTTGCCGGTGGGCAAGGACTGGAGCGTGCAGGCGGATGTCTTGCGGAACCACCTGGCGATGGCGTTGAATCCGCAGTCGGCGTTTGTACTGGCGCTGCAGGGGGCTCCGCCGCAACTGGCACTGGGTGGAATGGAGAGATGGAATGTGTTCGTGCGGGTGACGCGGCAGGTCCGGTGGGGCGGCGCGGCGCCGGCGGGCAGCGCGGTGCGGACGTTGCAGGCGATGGCGCCGGTGATGGGTTCGGT
>DNFG01000290.1:2271-12982 GCA_003487005.1 Bryobacterales bacterium | reverse complement strand
CTCGACCTCCTCCTCGTCTTTACCGCCAACCCCGAGGACTACACCGCCCGCGGCAAAATCATCACCCCCCTCAAGGACCGCATCGGCAGCGAAATCCGCACCCACTACCCCCTCTCCGTCGATCGCGCCATCACCATCACCCGGCAGGAAGCCTGGACCCGCCGCCCCTCCCCCATCGACCTCGAAATCCCCGCCTACCTCCGCGAAACCGTCGAACACCTCGCCTTCGCCGCCCGCGAGGACAAACGCATCGACCAGCGCTCCGGCGTCAGCCAGCGCCTCCCCATCTCCGTCCTCGAAAACGTCCTCTCCAGCGCCGAACGCCGCGCCCTCGTCAACGGCGAATCCGATGCCGTCCCCCGCGTCGCCGACCTCTACTCCGCCCTCCCCGCCATCACCGGCAAACTCGAACTCGAATACGAAGGCGAACTCAAAGGCGGCGACGCCGTCGCCCGCGAACTCATCCGCGCCGCCGTCGCTCGCGTCTATCTCCAACGGTTTGAACAGGTCAACACCCGTGACCTCATCCAGTACTTTAATCAGGGCGGCGCCCTCCGTCTCGACCCCGATGCCCCCGCCGCCGATCTCGTCCAGGCCCTCAATTCCATCGACGGCCTGATGGAAAAAACCCGCTACCTCGGCCTCTCCTCCAATGAATCCGACGCCGCCCGCGCCGCCGCCGGCGAATTCATCCTCGAAGGTCTCCACGCCCTCAAACGCATCGGCCGCAATGAAGAACTCGGCTTCACCACCGCCGAACCCAAAGCCCCCAAGCGCCCCGGCGTCTCCAACCTCTTCCCCGATACCGAAGCCGATTCCGGCGAGGACGACGAATGGCCGCCACGCCGCCGCCGCGAAAAGGACAAGAAACGCAACCTGAACTGAACACCATGCGCCGCGTCAACTACACCAGATACGTCGAGGAAGACTTCGGCCTCTCCACCGAAGACCTCCTCCGCGCCCTCGGCGACTTCCTCCTCGAAAGCGGCTTCCACTCCCAGTACTACGGCTTCTCCGAACTCAACGCCCACTCCCTCGAACAACTCAAGGACGCCCTCCGCCGCGCCCTCGAAGCCGGCGACCTCCTCGACGACGAGCAGTCCGGACAACTCTCCAACCTCTCCCCCGAACAACTCGACCAACTCCTCGACCGCCTCGCCGCCCGCCTCCGCGACGACGGCTACCTCTCCCAACACGACACCCCCCAGGGCGTCCAACTCGAAATCACCGACAAATCCATCGACTTCCTCGGCTTCAAAGCCCTCAAGGACCTGATGGGCGCCCTCGGCCGCGCCTCCTTCGGCGCCCACGAAACCCGCGCCCTCTCCACCGGCGTCGAATCCTCCGGCGGGTCCCGCCCCTGGGAGTTCGGCGATACCCTCAACCTCGACGCCTCCGCCACCCTCTTCTCCGCCCTCCGCCGCGAAGGCATCCGCCTCCCCCTCGACATCAATTACGAGGACCTCCACGTCCACCAGAGCGAATACACCTCCTCCTGCGCCACCGTCCTGCTGCTCGACTGTTCCCACTCGATGATCCTCTACGGCGAAGACCGCTTCACCCCCGCCAAGCGCGTCGCCCTCGCCCTCGCCCACCTCATCCGGACCCAGTTCCCCGGCGATTCTCTCCGCCTCGTCCTCTTCCACGACTCAGCCGAGGAAGTCCGGATCGGCGAACTCGCCCGCCTCCAGGTCGGCCCCCACTACACCAACACCCGCGACGGCCTCATCCTCGCCCAGCGCCTCCTCGCCGCCGAAAAGAAGGACATGAAACAGATCATCATGATTACCGACGGCAAACCCTCCGCGCTCACCCTCCCCGACGGCCGTATCTACAAGAACCCGATGGGCCTCGACCCCTTCGTCCTCCGCGCCACCCTCGAAGAAGTCGGCCGCTGTAAACGCGCCGGCATCCTCATCAATACCTTTATGCTCGCCTCCGACTACGCCCTCGTCCAGTTCGTCCAGCAAGTCACCGAAATGTGCCGAGGTAAAGCCTACTTCACCACCCCAAACAACCTCGGCCAGTACCTGATGATGGACTTCCTCAAACGCAAAACCCGCTCCATCCACTGAGCCCCCCACGATGGTGTGCCACCGTGGTCCGATCAGGCACATGGTTTACAATCTGGCCCGGCAACATGGGTTACACTCCTGGGTGTGTCCAATCTACCGCCTGGACCCCACCATCTGAGCGGGCGCATGGTTGACCGTCAGCCGCCCCCGTAAGGGGGCGGGCATCGAAAGCCCCGACCGTGAGGGAGGGGCACCCCGCTCCCCGGAAACCGGGCTCGCCGATGATTCCCGGCTTCCGGCGTCAACCGCCAGTGGCGCTGATCTTTCAGTGGGATGGAACCCGCGGCGAGGCCAGGGACGTCCGGTTGGATAACCACAGTTATCGTTGAGGTACACCATGCTCATGACGAAACGAAAACCCGTCACCGCCGGTGAAATTCTGCTTGAGGAGTTCCTCAAACCCCTCAACCTCAGCCAGGGGGCGCTCGCCGCCGCCATGGGCGTCCCGCGCAAACACGTCAACGAAATCTGCCGTGGACGCCGCCGCATCACCGCTCCCACCGCCCTCATTCTCGCCCGCGTCTTCGGAAACACCCCCGATTTCTGGCTCAATGTCCAGCGGCGGACCGATCTCTGGGAAGCCCTCCACAACCCCACTGAACGGACCCGCATCGAACGCGCCCGCCCCCTCGGCAGCGCCGCCTGACCTGCACCACCCCAACCCTCGTAAACCGAACAGCGTTCAGCACCGCGCAGCTGTTCACAAGCCAGAAATGTGGTGCGAGACGCGTCTGACGCCTCCCGCACCAGCACGCCCATGGGCCCTCACCGGCCGTGCTGTCGAATCCCGGATCATTGCTGCCCGGACACGATCTTCGACCACCGCTCGCTCCGTTGGTCCTCTGTGGTCTCCTCGATGCGGGTCGCGATCGTCCACATGTGTCCGGCGGGGTCTTGAACCCAGCCAATCCGGTCGCCCCAGAAGTGGGTTTCGACGGGCACGACGAGTTTTGCGCCGCGCTCCAGGGCGCGTTGCACGGTCGCATCGACATCTTCGACGTAAAGGTAAATCACCACGGGCGAACTGCCGTCGAGGTTTGGCGCCCGGCTGGGCAATGTGGGCCACTCCGCTTCGAGCATGAGCATCGATGACCCGAATTTCAACATCGCATGGGCTGTCCGTCCATCCGGCCCCGGCCGGCGGCCGCTTTCGACCGCACCCAGGGCTTCAGAACAGAATTCGATCTCTGCATCCACGTCAAGACAAAAGAGCCTTGGAATCACCGCCGAGGCCCCTTCGGGCACTCCCTTGCCTGGTTCTGACATGCGCCCTCCTATAGCCATCAGCATACCCCCACGGCTTTCGACATTCCGGGCCCACCTCTTCGCGCACGCCGGCCTGGCTCCATCCATGAATCCGCCGGCTCAACTCCCCCCCTCTCGTGATAGTCTGGTCCCGGCCATGAAACCCAACCGCCGCCACTTCCTCACCGCCGCCGGAAGCGCCGCCGCCGCCCCCGCACTCCGCGCCGCCCCAGCCAATCTCGCCGAACGCTACCGCCTCCTCGATCAGGCCCTCGCCCAACCCGTCCTCAAACGCGAACTCTTCAAAACCCCCGTCATCATCGAGTCCGTCGAACTCCTCCGCCTCGGCAACAACTACCTCTGCCGCGTCCGCTCCCGCGACGGCGCCGAAGGCATCGCCGTCGCCCACAGCGGAATGAGCACCCTCTTCCCCATCTTCCTGCGCAACGTCCGCCCGTTCATCCTCGGCAAGGACGCCCGCGAACTCGACCGCATTCTCGACAAAATCTACATCTACAACTTCAATTTCCGCTTCAGTGGCATGGCTTTCGGCCTCCCCCTCGCCACCGTCGAGTTCGCCATCCTCGACATGCTCGGCCGGATCGCCAACAAACCCTTCGCCCAGTTAGTCGGCCAGACCCACCACGCCCACGTCGCCATCTACGTCGCCACCGAATGGCGCGAAAAGCCCGTCGACGAATCCCTCCGCCTCATCCAGGAGGCCGTCGCCCAATATGACGCCGAGGCCCTCAAGATCAAGGTCGGCGGCCTGATGTTCATGACCACCGACATGAACGCCCAGGGCCCGCCGGGGCGCACCGAACAGATCGTCCCCCTCGTCCGCAAAACCTTCGGCGACGACTTCGCCCTCTACGCCGACTCCAACAGCTTTTACACCGTCCCCGAAGCCATCCGCGTCGGCAGACTCCTCGAACAGTACAAGTTCGAGTACTTCGAGGAACCCGTCATGTTCGACCACCTCGAGGAAATCAAGCAGGTCGCCGATGCCTTGACCCTCCCCATCGCCAACGGCGAACAGGACTACAGCTTTTACGGCTTCCGCTGGCTGCTCGCCCACGACGGCCTCGAAGTCGTTCAGCCGGATAACTATTACTTCGGCGGTCTCATCCGTTCCCTGAAGGTCGCCCGGATGGCCGCCGCGGTCGGCAGAACCATCATTCCCCACATGTCCGGCGGCGGTCTCGGCTGGGTTTATAACATCCACGCCGTCTCCGCCATGCCCAACGCCGGCGCCCACCACGAGTTCAAGGGCCTCCGCACCCACGTCCAGTACGAGTGCAAAACCTCGCCCTTAACCGTCTCCGGCGGCAAAATCAAAGTGCCCACCGGCCCCGGTTTTGGCATCGATTTCGACCCCGCCTGGGTCGCGAAGCACCAACCCGCCACCCTCTGACGCGTCATACAATCAAACCGTGCCCGGCGCTGACCTCCAAGAATTCGGCCCCTTCCGCTACGACCCGGCCCAGCGCCAGCTCTTCCGCGACGGCCAACCCGTCCCGCTCGTCCCCAAGGCCATCGACACCCTCCACGTCCTGCTCGAACGCCGCGGACAGATCGTCGACAAAGCCACCCTCCTCCAACTCGTCTGGCCCGGTACCACCGTCGAGGAGATCGGCCTCGCCCGCAATATCTCCATCCTCCGCAAAGCCCTCGGCGACGATGGCGACACCCCCCGCTACATCGAAACCATCCCCAAACGCGGTTACCGCTTCGCCGCCGCCGCCGCCCCAAAGCCCGCGCCCGTCAAACCCCGCCTGTGGATCCCCGCCGCCGCCCTGCTCGCCCTCGCAGTCTTCATCTGGTGGCAGTTCTACCTCCCCTCGCGCTACCTCCCGCCCGGCGAGCGGATGGCCCAGATCGCCGTCCTCCCCTTCGAACCCCTCGACGCCACCCTGCCGGGAAGCCTGCCCGCCGCCCTGAATGAACAGATCGTCGCCGAACTCGTTCGCACCGGCGGCATGCGCGTCATCTCCCCCTCCACCGTCGCCCGCTACCGCCGCTTCGCCATCCCTTCGTCCATCATGGCCCGGGTTCTCGGCCTCGATGTCGTCCTCGAAGGCGCTCTGCAACCCGCCAGCGACTCCGTCCGGATCACCGCCCGCCTCGCCGATGTCCACTCCGGCAAACTGATCTGGGCCGAAACCCTCGAATCCCCCTCAGCCGACCTCTCCGCCGCCTCCAGCCAGATCGCCGCCCGTATCCGGAGCCATCTCGTCCTCGCGAAACCCTGAATCAGCGTTTCCGAAACCTTTCCGAAGCACTTTCTGGCGCATTTTCGCTGCACAATGCCCCCAGAAAGGAGCATTTCGATGCGCTTCATGATCATTCTCGCGGCTCTGAGCCTCCCGCTCGCCGCCCAGCAACCCCTCCGGATCGGCGTCTACGACACCCGCGCCATCGCCGTCGCCTACACCCACTCCGAGTACGCCCAGGCGCCCCTCCGCGCCAAAATGGAGGAACACAAAGCCGCCAAGGCCGCCGGCAACTCAGCCAAAATCAAGGAGTTGGAGGACTGGGGCCAGACCCGCCAGCGCCAACTCCACCGCCAGGGCTTCAGCCGCGTCCCCGTCACCGATCTCCTCGCCCACGTCCAGGACCGCCTCCCCGAAGCCGCCGCCCGCGCCGGCGTCCAGGCCATCGCCCCGGACTGCGATTTCCACGCCCCCGGCGTCCAAATCGTTGATATCACGGACGAAATCGTCCGCCTCTACGACCCCTCCCCCCGCGTCCTCTCCATCGTGAAGGACATGAAAGGCAAACCCCCAATCTCCCTGGATGAAATAGAGAAGATCAAGCACTAGCGCCGGGCTCTTGGGTTCGAGGCCGGGTTTGTGGCACAATCCACTGACGGCGCTTGTGTGATGACACCCGAACTCGGCTTTACCATCGCGAACTCGGCGGTCCTGCCCGCCTGGATCCTGTTGATGCTGTTCCCGAAGTGGATCTGGACGCGAAGATTGGTGCCTTTAGCCTTTGTTGTGCCGCTTTCGGCGGTGTATCTGGGCCTTTTGGCGGCAAATCTCGACAGCGGAGGCGGCTTCGGGAGCCTCGATCAGGTGGCGGCTCTCTTCAAGAATCCCTGGGTGCTGCTGGGCGGGTGGATCCACTATCTGGCGTTCGACCTGTTCGCCGGCGCCTGGGAGGTTCGCGACGCCCAGCGCCTCGATTTGCCCCATCCGCCCGTGGTTTTCTGCCTGTTTCTGACATTCATGCTGGGCCCGGTGGGACTGCTGATGTATCTGATTCTCCGGGTCACGAAGCGGCGGCGGTGGCTGCTGGAGGAGGGCGAATGAACCGGGTTTTTCAACGCGAACCGATGATTCTGGCGCTGGCGGTGGTGATGCTGGCGCTGTTTGTGGTCTGTGTGCTGTTGGCGGCGGTCGATCCGAGGCTGATCACCGGGGTCAATGCCTGGTTCAAGCCCGCCAAATTCACGCTTTCGGTGGCGATCTACCTCTTCACCGTGGCCTGCCTTCTGTCGCCGCTCGAACGGGGATTGCCCGGTCTGGCGGCGGCGCGCCGGACGGTGGCCGTGGCGATGGCCGGGGAGATCGTGATCATCCTGCTGCAGGCAGCGCGGGGCGTGCCGTCGCATTTCAACAATTCCACGCCGCTGAACGCGGTTCTTTTCGCCATCATGGGCATTCTGATCCTCGCGAACACGCTGGCGGCGGCCTGGATTCTGTGGCTCTACTGGAGCGACGCTCCGGCGCTGAAGGCGCCGCTGCTGCTGGGGATCCGCCTCGGACTCGGCATCTTCATCGTGGCCGGCCTGCAGGGCTTTCTGATGGTGGCCAACGGCGCTCACACGGTCGGCGCGCCGGACGGCGCGCGCGGGATCTTCTTTGTGAACTGGAGTTTAACGAACGGCGACCTGCGGATCGCTCATTTCCTGGGCCTGCACGCGCTGCAGGGGTTGCCCGTGGTGGCGTGGCTCAGCGGGTCTCGGAAAGCCGTGATCGGGGTGGCGGCAGGCTGGGCTTTCGTCTTCCTGCTGACGCTGGCCGTGGCGCTGCTCGGCCGGCCGTTACTGACTCCGCCCGCGGGCTGAAATCCGCCAGGCGGCTTCGACGAAGTCGCCCCGGACAGCGTAGAGGGTGTCGTAAAGGTTCACGGTCGGGTCGCAGTGGGGAACGACGAACTCGAGGCGGTCGCCCACTTTGGCTCCGCTGGCGGCCAAAGAGCCGTGTTCATCGCCGCCGAAGCCGACTTTGACGTCCGCGCGGCCGCGCAGTTCGGGTCCATAACCGCGGTCGGCGGCGAAGGCTTTGTAGCCGCCGTCGGTGATCGCGAGGTCGGGTTTCGGCTGGCTGACGACAGTGCAGATCACGAACAGCGACTGCTGGAAGTCGTGGAACTCCTCCGACCCGGCGGCGCCGATCCGGCGGTAGTCGATGTCCATGAACAGGAAACTGCCGGGCTGAAGTTCAGTGATGCCTTTAATTTGGGGGTCGATATTCCATGTACCGGTGGAACCGCCGCTGAGCCAGGAACAGGGGATGCCGTCGCGCTCGAGCAGGTGGCGCGTCTCGACGGCCCCGGCCATGGCTTCCTTGGTGGCGGCGGCGCGGGCTTCAAAGCCGCGGCGGTGGGACGACGGCCCGGAGTACGCCTGGAGACCTTGGAGGCGGACGTTCTTGAGACGGCTGACGTGGCGGGCGAGTTCGAGGGCGGGTTGGCCACATTCGATGCCGGTCCGGCGGCCGACCCAGAGGTCGAGGGCGAGATTGACGCGGATGCCGGCGGCCCGGGCGGCAGCGTCCCAATCGCTCGCATTCTGGTTCTGATCGACACAAAAGATGGTTTCGGGGCGCTTTTTGGCGAGTTGAATGCCTTCGAGGATCTTGTTGCGGCCGATGACGGCGGTGGTGACGAGCAGGCCGGTGGCGCCGCCCTCGGCGAGGGCGGCGGCTTCGCTTAGTTTGGCGGCGCAGTTGCCCACCGCGCCGGCTTTCTGGCACATGACGGCGATTTCAGGGGTTTTGTGGGTCTTCGCGTGGGGGCGGAAAGCGAGGCCGGAAGCCTTCAAATGCCCGGCCATTTTGGCGAGATTGGCTTCGAGTTTGTCCAATTCGACGATCAGCGCCGGAGTGGGCAGATCTTCCCGGCGTTTGGGGACCGCCCGGAGGGTGGCGGTCGCGAGACCGGGAGTCAGAAAGAAGACACGCCTGCTGGTCATGATTCATGACAGAATAGCAGGGAGGAATCGGATCTGCATGTCTCAAACCAGCCGTGAACTGATTGATGCCTTTCTGGCGGAGAAACGGATCGCGTTCGTGGGGGTGTCGCGGGGGTCGAAGGACTTCAGCCGGATGCTGTTCCGGGAGTTGGCCGGGCGGGGTTATGACGTGGTGCCGGTGCACCCGGAAGCGGCTGACATTGAAGGGGTTCCGGCGTTCAGGACGGTGCTGGAAATCCCGGCGCCGAGGCCGAAGGCGGCGCTGCTGCTCAATCCTCCGCAAGCGAGCGAACAGGTGGTCCGGGAGTGCGCGGAGGCGGGGATCGGGATGGTGTGGCTCTACAAGAGCGTGGCGTTGGGGGCGGTGACGCCGGAGGCGGTGGCGGCGGCGAAGGCGTTGAATCTGAAGGTGATCGAGGGCGAGTGCCCGTTCATGTTCCTGCCGAACCCGGGGCTGATCCACGCGCTGCACCGGGGGTTCCGGCGGATTACCGGGACGCTGCCGCTTGCTCCACCGCGCGCATGAAGCGGAGGAAATTGCCGCCGTAGATCTGGTGGATATCGCGTTCGGAATAGCCTTTTTCGAGCAGTTTGCGCGTCAGATTCGGCATCTTTGAGACATCTTCGAGGCCCGCGGGCGCGCAGTCGATGCCGTCGAAGTCGCTGCCGAGTCCAACGGCCCCGACGCCTCCGATTTTGCGGACGTGGTCGATGTGGGCAACAACATCGTCGATGGTTGCTTTCGATTTGGGCCGTCCGGTCAGGAACTGGCAGTAGAAGTTGACCATGATGACGCCGCCGCCCTTGGCGATGGCCCGGATTTCGGCGTCGGTCAGATTGCGCGGGACATTGGCGAGGGCGCGGCAGGACGAGTGGGAGGCGAAGACGGGGGCGAGGGTGACGGCGAGGGTGTCGGCGAGGGTCTGGCTGGAGATGTGGGAGACGTCGATCATCATGCCGAGGCGGTTCATTTCGGCGACGACGGAGCGGCCGAAATCGTTGAGGCCGGGGTTGCCGACTTCGCCGGAACTGCCGGCCCAGGCGAGATGGCGGGTGTGGGTGAAGCTGAGATAGCGGACGCCCAGATTGTGGAACTGGCGGAGGAGGCGGAGGTCGTCTTCGATGGCATGGCCGCCTTCGATGCCGATCAGGGCGGCGATCCGGCCCTGTTTGCGGGCGGCTTCGATTTCAGCGGCGGTGGTGGCGAGGGCGAAGTGCTGGGGGTTCTTTCCGACAATGTCGTGGCGGATGGTGTCGATCATCTGGAGGGCGCGATGGGCGCTCTGGCGTTCGTCGATGTAATTGACGCCGACGTAAGCGGCGAAGAACTGGGCGCCGATGTTGCCCTGGCGGAGGCGGGGGATGTCGGTGTGGCCTTCGGTGGTGGATTTGGCGATGTCGAAGCCGGCGACGGTCTTGCTGGTGACGTCGTTGTGGCCGTCGATGATCAGGGCGGAGCGGTGGACGCGGAGGACTTCTTCGTCCGTGACCGGGCGGGTTTGGGCGGTGGCGGCGATGACGGAGGCGAGGAGCAGGACAGCGACGGATTTCATGGTTAATTCAGCAATCGTAGCGCGAAAAAACCCGTTATGATGGAGTTCCGAATGACGAGACGCGAGGCGCTGCTGGTTCCGGTTGCTGCCGTCCGCGCGTGGGGGCGCGAGTCGCTGGCGCTGACGGACAGTTACGGAGACGGGTTTCCGGACTTTCTCAGGTTGCGGGAGAGGGCGGATCAGGAGGCGTTCCGGGGGTGGACGGTGTGGCTGGCGGAATCGGTGTTTGTGTCGTTTCCGAAGTTGCCGGTGGACGTGGTGGATTGCGCGGCGCTGCTCCGGTTTTGCTACCGGGAGGCGTTGCGGCGGCATGACGGGGAGTGGGCGCGGGCGGCGGGATTGCGGGCGTTGCCTCCGCTGGGGGATGTCCGGGAGGCGCGGTACCCGGCGCCGCGACTGCGGGACCGGATTTTCCGGGTCCGCGGGGGGCCGTTCCGGGAGGCGGATCTCGAGAACGGGGCCTTCCGGGCGTTCGCGGACGCGGAACATCTGATGAGACGGAACGCTTTTTTGCTGGGACGGGAACTGGGGCGGGCGCTACCGGGGGATCTCTTGTTTTTCAAGCAGTTGGTGGGTTCGTTCCCTTTTCATTCGATGATCTGGACGGGGGAGGCGGCGGTGTATCACACGGGTCCAGT
>DNFG01000290.1:0-1905 GCA_003487005.1 Bryobacterales bacterium | reverse complement strand
GGGCACCGGGAGGCGCGGTGGCGGCCCCGGGCGGGCAATGACAATTTTTTGGGCGTGTATCGCTGGAATATTTTGAGGGATCCATCATGAAGACACCGAAGCGCTGGGCGATTCCCGTGACCGTGCTGCTGCTGGGGGCGCTGGCGGCGCCGGCGCAACTGGACGAAGCGCAGGTGTATTTTTCGGTGAGCACGGACAAACCGGTCAGGCCGGGGGAGACGGCGCGAGTCCAGGTGCGGGCGCAGGGGGTGGACAAACTGCAGTTCCGGCTGTACCGGGTGAATGATCCGGAGAAGTTCTTTCTGAAGCTGGATGATCCGCACCGGTTTGGGGCGGAGGCGAGTCCGAGACCGGAGGTGGCGTTGACGCCGCTGGAGCGGTTCGCGGCGTGGAAGAACCGGTTGCGGACGCGGGTCCGGAACGTGGCGCGGCGGCAGTTCACGGGGGAGAACCGGTCGGCGATCCGGGCGAAGTATCTGACGCCGAAGCAGGCGCCGGCGGCGGCGGGAACGCCGGGGGCGGCGGTGCAGGGGAGCGAGTACGCGGCGATTCCGCTGTTGAATCCGCAGCAGGTGCTCCGGGTTTGGGAACAGCCGGTGAAGTCGCGCCGCCGGTGGGAGAGCGTGGTGGTGCCGGTGGAAGTGGAGCGGGCGGGTTTGTATGTGGTGGAGGCGACGGACGGAAAGAAGCAGGCGTACACGGTGATATCGGCGACGGAACTGGTGATCGTGTCGAAGTCGCAGGCGGGTCAGGTGCAGGTGCGGGTGGTGAAGCGGGAGGACGGAGCGCCGGTGGCGGGCGCGGCGCTGACGGTGGCGGTGGCGGGCCGGGGGGGCGAGCCTTCGCGGGCGAAGACGGACGCGGACGGATTTGCGCTGGTGGTGCCGGAGCGGATGGAGGACGGGCAATTGTTGTTGATGGCGCGGCACGAGGGGGATTTCGCGGTGGCGACGAAGGGGTCGTGGGGGTTCAACCGGGCGGAGCGGGAGTTGCGCGGGTATGTGTACACGGATCGTCCGGTGTACAGGCCGGGGCACACGGTGCATGTGAAGTCGATTCTGCGGCTGGCGTCGATGAAGGGTTTTGAAGTGCAGCGCGGGGAGGCGCAGATTGAAATCCAGGATTCGGACGGGGAGAGCGTGCTGCGGAAGAGCTTGCCGCTGAACGAGATGGGGACGGCGGCGGCGGATTTCGTGGTGCCGGCGGAAGCGCCGCTGGGCTATTACAGCGTGGAGGTGAAGACGGGGGAGGATTCGGTGTCGGGCGGGTTCCACGTGGAGGAGTACCGGAAGCCGGATTATGAAGTGCGGGTGACGCCCCGGGAGACGCGGGTGGAGATGGAGAAGGAGAATGTGCTGACGCTGCGGGCCCGGTATTACTATGGCGAACCGGTGGCGGGGGCGAAACTGACGTGGGCGGTGCACCGGAACCGGTATTGGGTGCCCTGGTATGACATGGATGACCTCAGCGAGAGCGGGGAGGAGCAGGACGAGTATTACGGGGGCGAGCAGGTGGCGGAGGGCGAGGGGCGGTTGAACGAGAACGGGGAGTTCGTGTTGCCGTACACGGCGCCGCGGACGGAGACGGATCAGAGATACCGGGTGGAGGCGCGGGTGACGGACGAGAGCGGGCGGGAGATCACGGGGGCGGGTTCGTTTGTTGCGACGCGGGGGGAGTTCTTCGTGCACGCACAGGCGGCGCAATGGCTGACGAAACCGGGCCAAAATGCGCGAATTGATGTCGAAACAAGGGGGTATGACGGGGTTTTTGTGCCGAATGTGGGGTTCCGGGCGGAACTGGTGCGCTATGAGTGGGGGCGGCGGGAGAGGCAGACGGTGCTGGCGAGTTCGGCGGGGACGACGGGGGGGGGCGGGCGCGGGGGGGGGGGGGTGAGGGCGGCGGGGG
>DNFG01000417.1:20989-21259 GCA_003487005.1 Bryobacterales bacterium | reverse complement strand
ACAGGTCCGAATTCGCGGGGCAATGAGTTAAAGGGAAGCGAGTTTTTCGAGGTCGAGGACATCGCGCCATTTTTCACCGAGGCGGATTTGGGCGAGGGCGAAATGGTTGGAGGGTTCGAGCCGGGTGAGGTGGGCGGGGATGCGTTCGATGCGGGAGACGGAGTCGGCGAGGAGGGCGAAGCGAGGGGCGGCGCCGAGTTCGCCGACGAGGACGAGGCAGGAGCGGGCGGGGACGGCTGGGGCGGGGGGGCGGGGGGGGTCGGGGCGGGG
>DNFG01000417.1:14271-20717 GCA_003487005.1 Bryobacterales bacterium | reverse complement strand
CGGGCGGTGACGGCTGGGGCGGGGAGGCGGAGGGCTTCGTGGGGTTCGACGACGCGAATGGTGAAGCCGAGGAGGTGAACGGAGCCTGGGCGGGAGAGGAGGTCGATCCCGCGGGCCTGGACCATGCCTTGAACCTGGGTGGCGTCGAGGGCGAACTCGCGGCCAGCGAGGCGGATGACGAGGTAGCTGGCGGCCCGTGGGAGGAGGAGGGTATCCATGACCGGGGCCTCAACTGTTATTGAGGGAGAGGACGGCCGGGTGGCGGTGGGTCACGCTGGTTTCGCGGCTGGGGACGAGGCAGAGGTGGACTTCGAGGACCTCGCCGGCGCAGTTAAATTTGACGACGCTCCACTGGCTTTTGGCGACGCTGCGGGTGGTGAAGTTCCGGCCGAAGATGACGGTGGGGATGGAGAGGCCCATGGGGCCGAGGTGTTCCTCGAGGAGCGTTTTAACGTTGCCGAGGATCATGTTGCAGACCTCGCCCATGGCGTCGAGGACCTCTTCGTCGACGTGCTGGAACTCCTGCATCAGCAGTTGGCCGGATATGTGGCGGGCGAGAGTGGCGGAGCAGGCGACGGTGCCGGAACCGGCCCAAGTGCCGGCGAGCCCAACGAGAGCGAGGACGCCTTCGGCGGGGGCGGGGGGTGCGTCATCGACGTAGGATTCGCCATCTTCGAGTTCGATGCCGAGCATGGTGGAGAACACGTCGTGGGTGGCCGTGCCGATCATCTGGGTGAGTTGCTCGTGGGTCATGAGAGGGGTCTTCCTTCCGAGAATGGGCGGGCGTCAGATGATACCCGCGAGTTTTTCCTTGATTTGCTCGGCGGTAAAGGGCTTTTTGACATAGCCAACCGCACCGAGGTTGACCGCTTCCATCACCTTGGACGTACCGCCCTCGGTGGTGACCATGATGAAAGGGACGGACTTGAGGCCGTCGTCGGCCTTGACGGCGTTGAGCAATTGGAGCCCGTCCATGTTGGGCATGTTGATGTCAGAGAGAATGAGCCCGACCTTGGTCTCCTTGAGGCGGGCGAGGGCCTCGACGCCGTCTCCGGCCTCGACGACCTGGCCGAGGGGCACCTCGGCCTGCACGAGAACGCGTTGCAGGATCTTGCGGATTGCCGCGGAATCATCAACGATCAGAACGTCAACGGGCATGAGTACTTGGTTCCTCCCGGTTCCAAGAGGCTCATCGGCGGGTATGGGCGAAGATTGAGAGAAAGATTAGAGGAGGGCGAGAAGGGCTTCGACGGTATCGGCCGTTCGCGCCTGACCGCCGAGGTCGGGCGTGAGCGCCTGGCTGGAGGCGAGGACCTGCCGGACGGCGAATTCGAGGGCGGCGGCGATGGCGTCTTCGCCGAGGTGCTCCATCATCATTGCGGCGGCGAGGACGGTAGCGAGGGGGTTGGCGAGGCCGCGGCCGGCGATATCGGGGGCGGAGCCGTGGACGGGTTCAAAGAGGGACGGCGCCTGGCGGGAGGGGTCGAGGTTGGCGCTGGGGGCGAGGCCGATGGAGCCGGTGATGATGGCGGAGAGGTCGCTAAGAATATCGCCGAACAGGTTGGATGCGACGACGACATCGAAGGAGGAGGGGCGGCGGACGAAGTTCATGGCGGCGGCATCGACGAGTAGGGATTCGGTCTGGATGTCGGGATACTCGGCGGCGACTTCGCGGAAGACGCGGTCCCAGAGGACCATGGAGAAGCCCTGGGCGTTGGACTTGGTGATGGAAGCGACGCGTTTGAGGTGATTGCGGCGGCGGGCGAGGTCGAAGGCGGCGCGGATGATGCGCTCGGTGCCGTGGCGGGTGAAGACGGAGGTCTGGATGGCGACTTCGGCGGGGAAATGGTGGTGGACGAAGCCCCCAGCCTGGGCGTACTCGCCTTCGGTGTTTTCGCGAACGACGACGAGGTTGATGGACCCGGGTTCGTAGCCTTTGAGGGGGCAGGCGACACCCTCGTAGAGGTAAGCGGGGCGGATGTTGGCATAGAGGTCGAAGCCGCGGCGGATAGGAAGGAGGAGACCGTTGAGGGTGATGTGGTCGGGGATATCGGGGTGGCCGACGGCGCCGAGCAGAATGGCGTCGTGATCGCGGAGGCGGGGCAGGGCATCGGGGGGCATCATGATGCCGTGCTCGAAGTAGTATTCCGAGCCCCACTCATAGCTGGTGAAATCGAGAGCGGCGCCGCCGGCGGCAGCGGCCTTCTCAAGCACCTTCCGGGCGGCGGGGATGACTTCGTGGCCGATGCCGTCGCCGGGCAGCAGGGCGATCGAATAGCGCTTCATGATCACCATGCTAGCCTGAGAGATATCATGCCGCAGAATCCGTTTTCACTTGAAGGAAAGACCGCGCTGGTGGCGGGCGCGAGCCGGGGAATTGGTCAGGCGATCGCGGAGGCGCTGGCGCGGGCCGGAGCGCGGACGATCCTGGCGTCGCGCAACCGCGAAGCACTTGAATCCATCGCCGCGGGGTTGCGGGCGGAGGGCTGTGCGGCGGAGGCGGTGGAGTTGGATGTGGCGAGCCGGGAGTCGCGCGCGGCGCTGATGGAGACGCTGCCAGACGTCGACATTTTGTTGAACGTGGCGGGGATCAATAAGCGGATGGCGTTCGAGGAGTATCCGCGCGAGGAGTATGACCGGCTGTTGGAGACGAATCTCCACGGCATCGTGGAGCTGACGCAGGCGGTGGGGAAGCGGATGATCGCGCGCGGAGCGGGCGGGAAGGTGATCAGCATCGGGAGTCTGACGTCGTTGACCGGGCTGCCGTTCGTGTCGGTCTACACGATCACGAAAGCGGCGCTGGCGGGGCTGACGCGGGGATTGGCGGCGGAGTGGGGACGGCACAACATCCAGGTGAACTGCATCGCACCGGGCTTCATTCTGACGGACCTGAACCGGGACATGTGGAGCCAGGGTCCGATGCTGGAGTGGCTGAAAGCAAGCCAGGCGAACCCGCGGATGGGGACGCCGGAGGAGGTGGCCCCGCTGGCGGTGTTTCTCGCCGGGCGGGGTTCGGACTACATCACCGGGCAGGTGATCGCGGTGGACGGCGGGTTCCTTGAGACGAGCGTGTGGCCGTTCACGCCCTGAGCGATGATGAACCGGCGGGAGTGGCTCTCACTGTGGGCGGCGGCGGCGCCGGCACTGCGCGGGCAGGAGCCGGACGTGTTGTGGGTGTGTCCGATGGATCCGGATGTGCGCGAGAAGGCGCCGGGGTTCTGTCCGCGGTGCAAGATGGCGCTGGTGCCGGGGTTGCCGGTGCACCGGGAGTATCCGCTGCGGGTGACGGCGACGCCACGCAACTGGCGGGCAGGCGAACGGGTGACGCTGCGATTCGAGGTGCTGCACCCGGACACGGGCGAGCGCGTGCGCGAGTTTGTCGAAATGCACGAGATGCTGTTTCACCTGTTCATCGTGAGCGGCGACCTTGAATTCTTCATGCACGAGCATCCGGAGCCGCAACGGGACGGGACCTTCGTGTTCGAAACGGTGCTGCCCAAAAAGGGTTTCTACCGGCTGCTGGGCGACTTCTACCCGGCGGGCGGGACGCCGCAGCTGGCGGTGAAGACGATGTTCAGCGCGGGGTCGGCGCTGGCGGCGTTTGAAGCGCCGGTGCTGGCGGCGGAGGCGGGTCCGGCGCGCGGGGCGAACCTGGAGGCGCGGTTCTGGACGGTGCCGGAGACGCCGCTGGCGGGTCTGGTGACGCAATTGCACTTCGAGGTGACGCCGGGCGAGGGGCTGGAGCCGTACCTGTCGGCGTGGGGGCATTTGCTGGCGGCGAGCGCGGATCTGATCGACCTGATCCACACGCATCCGTTCATCGGGGAGGGCGGCCCGCGGATGCAATTCAATGCCGTGTTTCCGCGGCCGGGGATGTACCGTCTGTGGCCGCAGTTTCAGCGGCGGGGGGTGGTGAATACGCTGCGGTTTACGGTTCCGGTGAAGGCGCTTTAGCGCGGCGGGCGGCGAGAAAAGCTTCGTAATCGCGACCGACCCAGCGCCAGGGGTCGGACTTCAATTCGTGGAGGAGGCTGTCAAGACCGGACTGGACCCAGGGCCCGGCCTGCAGAGGGGACTCGGGGCGGACGAAGGCCCAGGCCGGATCGAGGAAGACGAGGCGGTAGCCATGGCGGGCGGCGATCCACTCGAGGGCGGCGCGGGAGTAGAAAAAGACGTGCTGGCCGGTGGGTGGATCGAAGTACCACCAGTCCGGCGCCTGCCGGTTGTAGATCTCGGTGCTGAAGATGAGCAGTTCGGGGCGAAAGTTGAAAAGCTCTTCGAGGTCGCGGGCGGGGTCGGGGAGGTGCTCGAAGACCTCGAAGGCGGTGATGACGCGTGGGGCAATGCCGGCGGGGTTCTGGATGCGCTTGTCCCAGGCATAGCGGGACTGGGAGAACTTGTCGTAGGCGTGGAAATTGAAGCCGGAGTCGCGCAGGAGGCGGCAGAAGAGGCCGAAACCGGCGCCCCAGTCGAGGCAGAGGTCATCGGGGCCGATGCCGGCGGCGCGCAAGGCTTCGGCGGTGAGAGCGGACATCAGCAGATTGCGGCGCATGAAGCCGATGTCGGGGGTGGCGTCGAGGACGGAGTAGGCTTCATCGAGCCAGAAGGGGGGCTCGGTCTGGAGGGAATGGCAGGAGGCGCATTCGGAGTAGCGGGCATCGTATTTATCAAGCACGCGGTGGCGGAAACGTTCCGTTGCCAGTCCACCGCACAGCCTGCAGAGTTCCGTCATTGCCGCTGAGTGTAACATGGCGCGCGCGGGCATTCGGGACGGATTATTATCGGACTATGTTGTCTGATCCCGGACTGGTGGCAGCCGTTCGCTGGGGCCTGGAGGCGCTGGCGCTGGCGGTGCAGGTGGGCGTCATTTTGTATCTGGTGTACCAGTGGGGTGATGTGCCCGGGAGGGTGCCGAGCCATTTCGACTGGCGGGGCCGGCCGGATGCGTGGGCCGGGCGGTGGGTGTTGTGGTTGATGGTTGGGGTGATGGTCTCTATTTACGTGGCGATGTCGGCGACCAGCGGGACATTGCGGCTGATTGAAGGCGACGTGGAAACGCGCATGCGCGAGTCTTTGGTGATGGGCTTCGTCAAGTTGGGGACGTTGGCGACGCTGGGCTACGCCATCGTGACGATGGTGCGTGTGGCGCGCGGCGCGGCGCAACGCCTGCAGATCGTCGTGATCCTGTTGACCGTGGCCGGAACCATAGCGCCGGCCATGCTGCTGGGCCGGAACTAGCCAAGGAGCTTTTCGAGCTTCGATCCAGGGCGAACGATGGTCTCGGAGCGTTCCGGGCCTGTGGAGACGGCGCCGACTTCGACGCCGGTCCGCTCTTCGAGGAAGGCGACATAGTCGCGGGTGGCCTGGGGCAGGTCCTGGTAGCGCGTGATGCCGGAGGTCGGCTGATCCCAGCCGGGGACGGTTTCATAGACCGCCTCGACCTGTTCGAGCAGCAGGTTGGCGGCGGGCATTTCGTCGGTGACTTCGCCATGGACGCGATAGGAGGTGCAGACCTTGAGTTCGCCGAGGCCGTCGAGCACGTCGAGTTTGGTCACGATGAGGGAATCGAAGCCATTAACCATGGCGGTGTAGCGCAGCAGCGGGACATCGAACCATCCGCAGCGGCGCGGGCGACCCGTGACGGAGCCATATTCGAGGCCGGCCTCGCGGATGCGGTCTCCGCCCGGGCCGGTGTCCTCGGAGGGGAACGGGCCGCCGCCGACACGGGTGATGTAGGCTTTCGAGACGCCAATCACGCCATCGATCTTCGTGGGGGGGACGCCGGTGCCGGTGCAGGCGCCGCCGGCGGCCGCGCTGGAACTGGTGACGAACGGGTAAGTGCCGTGGTCGATGTCGAGCATGGTGCCCTGGGCGCCTTCGAACAGAACCCGTTTGCCGCGCGCCATTTCGTCATTGAGCAGGCGGGCGGTGTCGCAGACCATGGGCCGGATGCGCTCGGCCATCCGGAGGTAATCGGCGAGGATCTCGTCGAAGCGGATGTCGTCGTTGATGCCGAAGGCGCGGGCGATGGTCTGTTTGTCGTCGGAGAGGAACGAGTAGAGCGTGCGGAAAAGATCGGGGTTGAGCAGGTCCGCCATCCGGATGCCGCGGCGGCCGACCTTGTCCTCATAACAAGGGCCGATCCCCCGGGAGGTGGTGCCGATCGCGACGCGGTCCACGCGATTTTCGCTCACTTTTTCCACCATCCGGTGGAAGGGGAAGATGACGTGGGCGCGGCTGCTGATGGAAATCTTGCCCGCGATGTCGATGCCGGCCTGCTCGAGCATGTCGAGTTCGTCGAGCAGCGCCTGCGGGTCCACGACGACGCCGTTGCCGATCACGACGCGCGTGTGGGGGTGCAGGACCCCGCTAGGAATCAGCTTGAGGACGAACTTCTGCGGACCGACCTGCACGGTGTGGCCGGCGTTGTGCCCGCCCTGATAGCG
>DNFG01000417.1:450-13965 GCA_003487005.1 Bryobacterales bacterium | reverse complement strand
CCGCCGGCGTGATCGGTAAGCCAGTCGACGATCTTGCCCTTGCCTTCGTCGCCCCACTGGGAGCCCAGCACAATGATGTTGCTCATGATTCGGTGACCAAACCCTCTATCTTATCCCACTCGCCGCCCATGTTACGCTCATGATTGATGCAGTTGAGTGACGTTTTCCTGGCGCTCGGCGAGAGCACCTTTCTTGACCTGTTGAAGCGCGTTTCCATCAGCCGGCTGCGGACCTATCAGATGTACGAGCAGATCAAGGTCCGTCTGCGGCTCACAAAGATGAACGGCGAGGCTCTGCGCAAAGCCGCGCCCCGGCTTTGGGAGCGCCTCGGCGCGGGCGATGCCGAACTGGCGTCCGATCTCTCGCAGGCGATTCTCGTGTCCCATCTCGAGATGATCATCGCCGCGCTCGATTTCCTCGGCGTGCCCCACCAGGACGGCTTCTTCGGCAAGGACGAGGACCTCAGCGGGCATCTCACCGAAGGCTGGCAGCAGCGTGCCTTCGACGCGCTGAAGGACAAATACCCGGCCAGCGTCGTGCAGTTCTATCTGAATCATCTCGGGGTCGAAACCGGCAGCGCCGCGACCCTGTTCACCCCCGCTCAATGACCATCGCCGAAACGCTCACCGATCTCGAAGCCCGTGCCGCCGCCCTGCTTGATCAGGCTGCCGCCGCCGATGACCTGGAAGCCGCGCGCGTCGAATTCCTCGGACGCAAGGGCGCGCTGGCCCTCATCAGCAAGGAGATGAGCAAGCTGACACCCGAAGAGCGCGCGCAGGTGGGCCGCCTGCTCAACGGCGTCAAGCAGAACCTGGAAGCCCGCTACGAAGCGCGCAAGGCCGGCTTTGAACGCGCTGCCCTCGATGCCCGCCTGTCCGGCGAATGGCTGGATCTCACGCTGCCCGCGCCCGGTCCCCGCCCCGGCAAACTGCATCCGCTCACCCAGATCCAGCACGAACTCGAGGAACTCTTCACCTCGCTCGGCTTCGCGGTCGTCGATGGACCCGAGGTCGAAACCGAGTGGTACAACTTCGACGCGCTCAACATCCCGCCCGCGCATCCGGCGCGCGATGCCCAGGATACCTTCTGGATGGAGGACGGGCACCTGTTGCGCACTCACACTTCGCCTGTGCAGGTGCGCGCGATGGAGCGCTTCGGCGCGCCGCTGCGCATCATCGCGCCGGGCCGCGTGTTCCGCAACGAGGAACTCGACGCCTCGCACGAGCACACGTTCTATCAGCTCGAAGGCATGATGGTGGACCGGCACGTGTCGGTCGGCCACATGCTTTACTTCATGAAGTCTCTGCTGGCGGCGATCTTCGGCCGCGAAGTCACCGTGCGCCTCCGGCCGGGCTTTTTTCCTTTCGTCGAACCGGGCTTCGAGCTCGATATTCAGTGCCTGTTGTGCGATGGCCGGGGCTGTGCGGTGTGCAAGCAGAGTGGCTGGGTGGAACTGCTGCCCTGTGGTCTCGTGCATCCCAACGTGCTCCGCGCGGGCGGCCTCGATCCCGAGCAGTGGAATGGCTTCGCCTTCGGCCTCGGGCTCACCCGCCTGGTGATGATGCGTTACGGCATCGACGACATCCGCCATCTGGCCGCGGGCGACCTCCGTTTCCTGCGGCAGTTTTGAGGAGCTACCCAGCGTGAAGTTTTCCTACGAATGGCTGCGCGAACTTGTGCCGGGCCTGACGGGCACGCCGGAAGAAGTCACCGCGCTGATTACGATGAAGACCGCCGAATGCGAGGGCGTCGAGCCGTTCGCGCCCTGGTTGGCGCGCGTTTGCGCCGCGCGGGTGCTGGCGGTGACACCCGTCGAAGGCTCTCACAACGTGTGCGCGCGCATCGACGCTGGTCCCGAGCACGGCGAAAAGCAGGTGGTTTGCGGTGCGCCCAACTGCCGCGTTGGCCTCGTCACGGCTTACGTCCCGGCGGGCGTCATGCTCGCGGGCAAGGAGATTCGCAAGGCCGTCATCGCGGGCGTCGAAAGTGACGGCATGCTCGCCTCCGGCGCCGAACTCGGCCTGAATCGCGACGCGGACGGCATTCTGGAACTACCCGCGGACACCGCGCCCGGCGCCGCCATCGCCGCGCCCGACGCCGTCATCGAAGTCGACAACAAGAGCCTGACCCATCGCCCCGATCTCTGGGGCCATCACGGGATGGCGCGTGAAGTGGCGGCCTTCTCCGGGCTTGTCCTCAAGGATCCCGTGGACGTGACGCTCCTGCCCGCGCCCGGCCACGACTGGTCGGTCGAGATCGAAGACTACACGGCCGCGCCCCGGTATTCGGCGCTCGTCTTCGAGAACGTGACGGTTGGTCCTTCACCCGCCTGGCTTCAGGCGCGGCTCGAAGCGCTCGACATGAACCCAATCTCGAACATCGTCGACGTGACAAACCTGATCATGGCCGAACTTGCGCAGCCCATGCACGCCTTCGATATGGACAGATTGCGCGGGCACAAGATCTTCGTTCGCCGCGCGAAGGAGGGCGAGTCCTTTGACGCTCTGAACGGAGAAACCTACACGCTGGCGCCGCGCCACATCGTGATCGCTGATGCCGAGGGCGCCATCGCCCTCGGCGGCGTCATCGGCGGCGCGGGCAGCGCCATCAGCGGGGGCACGAAGCGGATCGTGCTTGAAAGCGCGAATTTCGATGCCGCGACGATCCGCAAGACTTCGTCCGAACTCAAACTCCGCACCGACGCCTCGATGCGCTTCGAGAAGGCGCAGGACCCCGTAAACACGACGCGCGCGCTCGCCCGCGCCATCGCGCTGTTCGAGGAGGTCTCGCCCGGCATCCGCCTCGTGGGCGGGCTGATCGACGCCTGGCAGCCGCCCGCGTCCCGCGAGCCGATTCGCCTGCCGTTGGACTGGCTCGAAAGGAAGCTTGGCCTCGCCGTGCCGTCCGAGCGAGTCCGGGCCATTCTTGAATCGCTCGAATTCCGCGTCGAGGAGCCGGAACCCGGCGTGTTTGCAGTGCATGTTCCCTCCTGGCGCGCGACGAAAGATGTCACCATCAAGGACGATCTGCTCGAAGAGATCGGCCGGATCATCGGTTATGCCGAAGTGCCGCTCGAGGCGCCGCAACAGCCGGTCCGCCGCCCCTGGGTCAATCACGAGCGGCTCTATCATCACGAAGTCCGCGCCATGGCGGCCGCGCAGGGCTTCACCGAGGTCTCCAATTACTCGTTCGTCAGCGAAGAGATGGCGCGCCGCTTCGGCATGGAGCCTTCGGATCATCTGCGCGTCGCCAACCCGATTTCGATCGAGCAGGGTTTGATGCGGGTCAGCCTCCTGCCCGGAATGCATCGCAATCTTGTCGAGAATGCGAAGCGGTTCGAGGAGTTTCGACTCTTTGAGATCGGCAACGAGATCCACAAGCGGACCGGCGCACTGCCGGACGAAGTGCCCCACTTCATGGCCGCGCTCTATCGCAAACAGGGCGATGGCTCGGCGGCGCTGCTGGAATTGAAGCGGCTCGCCGAATGTCTGCTGCCCGGGATAACGGCGCGGCCCGCGGAAGCGCTGGGCTACGAACATCCCGCGCGCTCGGCCGTGCTCGAATGGCGCGGCGAACCGCTGGGCCGCTTGTATGAACTCCACCCCTCGCTTGTTGAAGCAGGCCGGGCGGCGGTCCTCGATCTCGACCTGCGCAAGGCCCATGAAATGGGGCCCGCGCCGAAGCGCTACCAGCCGTTGCGCCGGTTCCCGTCGAGCGCCTTCGACCTCTCCGTCGTCGCCGGTCTGCGTGTCCTCGCCGGCGATCTGAGTGAGCGGATTCGCGCCGCCACGGGTGCCTGCTGCGATGGCGTCGACTACCTCTACAGCTATCGTGGTCAGCCGCTGCGCGAAGATCAGCAGAGCCTCAGCTTCCGGATCACTGTTTCCGCCTCCGACCACACCTTCGGCAACGAGGAACTCACGGCCATCCGGAACGGCGTCATGGATGCACTCCGCGCTCAGGGCTTTGAGTTGCGCGCCTGATGGGTTAGTCTATGGGGCAAAGGAGCATTTGCCCCATGATGAACCGGCGTGAGATCGTGATCGGCACCATGGCCGCGGCCGCAGCGCAGGGCGCGGCGGCGCCGCTGCCCAAGCGCCCGTACAAAGACGGTGTCGAGCTTTCCGTGATTGGCTTCGGCGGCATCGTCGTTACCGCGATGCCTCAGAGCGAGGCCGACCGCCGCGTTGCTGCCGCGTTTGATCGCGGCGTGAACTACTACGATGTCGCCCCCAGTTACGCCGCGGGTGAAGCCGAAAAGCAACTCGGCATCGCGCTGAAGCCCTTCCGCAAGCGGGCCTTCCTCGCCGAGAAAACCCAGCGGCGCGATGCCCAAGGCGCGCAGGTCGAGTTCGAAGAATCCCTCCGCCGCCTCCACACCGACCACTTCGACCTCTACCAGTTCCATGCCGTCGGCTCGATGGAGGATGTCGAGAAGATCCTCGCCCCCGGCGGCGCCGGAGAGTATTTCGTGAAGTTGAAGAAGGAAGGCAAAGTGCGATTCCTCGGCTTCTCCGCGCATCACGCCGAGGCTGCGCTCAAGCTGATGGACGCCCTCCCGCTCGACTCCGTGCTCTTCCCCGTCAACTTCGCCGCGTGGGACAAGGGCGGCTTTGGTCCCCAAATTCTCGCGAAGGCCAAACAGAAAGGCATGGCTCGTCTGGCGCTCAAGGCGATGGCGCTCGGGCAGTGGCCGAAGGACCTCGCGCGCGCGGATCGCAAGTACCGCAAGTGCTGGTATGAACCGGTTGACAACCGCGAACTCGCGCAACTCGCGCTCCGGTTCACGCTCAATCAGGAGATCACCGCCGCCATCCCTCCCGGTGACGAGCGCCTCTTCGACCTCGCCATGGATCTCGCTGCCGCGCCGCTGCCGAAGCTCGGCCCGGCCGAACTGGCAGAACTCAGAAGCCGCACCGCGAAGGCCGAGCCCATCTTCCGCGCGTGAACTCGCCTGGCTTCAGAAAATGAAGCTGACCAGCACGTCGTGCGATTTGTCGTGGCGGAATTCGCCCAGCCGCGAATAGCGGTAGCCGATCGACATCCGCAGCGTTCCGCCGTCCAGTTCCACGCCGCCGCCGATGGCGAAGCCATTCTGCCGTGTGCGTTCGTCCGGAAATGTGGGCACCGGCACATCCGAACCGCGCGCCCCGCTCACCCGGAAACTCTCCGTGCGCCACCGCCGCACGAAGCCTGAGGTCGCGAACACATTCACGAAATCCAGCACCGGATGCCGGTACTTGCCCAGCACCGGGACGTCGAAGACGTTCGACCGGCTCGTGATCCCGCCCACCACGTCGTCGCGCTCCGGGTCCAGTTGAAAAGGCCCTGCGTAGCCCTGCCGCCGGTAGAGCGCGTTCGCCTCCACCGCGAATCGCCCCGGCAGCCGGAATTCAACCAGTGCTCCCGGGGTCAGCGAAATCCCCTCATTGATCTGCGGAAAGTAGGGGGTCTGGATCGCAGTGCCGCCCAGGAAGCCCCAGTGCAGGCTCTGCGCCGCGCCCAGCACGGGCAGCAGAAGAAACAGCCAGACAATCTTCATACCACTACTGTACCCACGCTCGCCGGGTCTCTCTCCCGCTACTTCAGGTTCGGCGTCAGCGCTCCCGCCTTCCTCCGCTTGTGCGGCGACCGCCTCTCCAGCGCCATCCGCCAGCGCGCCGGCAGCCATTCCGCCAGCCTCGCCACCAACCGGTACCTCCACCCCGGAATCACAAAAACCCGCCCGCTTCCGAGCGATTTCAGCGACTCACCCACCACGAAATCCGCCTGCATCCAGAATCCTTTCGGCACATTGCCGCGATCCACGCCCAGCGTGTCATGAAACTCGCTGTACGTAAATCCCGGACAAAGCGCCTGCACCACCACCGGCGAATCCAACTGATCCAACTCCAGCCGCAGCCCCTCCGTGAAATCGTTCATCCATCCTTTCGTCGAGCAGTACATTACGTTCTGCGCGCTCCGCCAGTACCCCGCCACCGAACTCACATTCACTACCGCTCCCGCCCTCCGCGCGATCATCCCCGGCAGCACCGCCCGCGTCAGCCGCATCGTCGCCAGCACATGCACCCGCAGCATCGCTTCCTGCCGCGCGAAGTCCGTTTCGTGATACAGGCCCAGCGTGCCGAACCCGGCGTTGTTGACCAGCAGATCCAACTCAGCTTCCTCCGCCAACCGCGCCGCCAGCGCCGCCGATTGCGCGTCGTCGGCGAGGTCGCAGACCACCACCTCCACCTTCACTCCGAACTGCCCCTCGATCTCCGCCTTCACCTGGTCCAGCCGGTCCCGCCGCCGCGCCGCCAGGATCAGATTCGTCCCCCCCGCCGCCAGTTGCCGTGCGAACTCCTCGCCCAGCCCCGATGACCCGCCGGTTATCGCCGCCTTCCGGATCTTCACGGCTCCACCTCCACGGACTCCACTTCGATCGCCTCGAATGGCGCCGCCAGCCATCCCGACACCACCGCGCGACCCGGTTTCGCCGGCGCCACGCCCCGCCACTCGAGCGCCCGGTCCCCCGCCAGCACCCGGAACCGCCATCCGCCCTCCTCAAACAATTCACCCGCCGCCCGCAGCGCCACCTTCACGATGCCCGTCCCGTCCTGCCGCACCACATCCAACAATCGCGTCAGCCGCACGCGATTCCCGGTCTCCAGCCGCACAATCACCCGCACCGGCGTCTCCTGCATCTCCGCCCCCGCCACGCCGCGCACCCGCTTCATCCGCTCCGGCAGCGATTCCGTGCAAGTGACGCACTCCGTCGGCCGCAGTTCAATCGTCACCTCCCGCAACTGCCCCAACGCAGGCGTTAACAATGCCATCCAGAGCGGAAAAATACGCAGCATCTCCCCATTATGAGGCCCTCAGAGCCCCAATTTCGACGCCAAAGCATGCAGCCGCGGGTCATCCTGGAGCGACCTCAGCCGGGGATCGGCCCGGATCCACACCGCCTGCGTCTCGCCCGCGGCACACGCCCGCTCCAGCCATTCCATCGCCCGATCCCTCTCCCCCAGCATCGCCCACAGCCGCGCCGCTTCCATCCGCGAAGTCCGCCGCTCGCGTGCTGCCTGATCCACGCGCGGCGCGTCCAGAAGCGCCTGCGCCCGGTTGCCCGCCAGCAACGCCGCTATCCCGAACGGCCGCCCTGGTGCGTTGCCGCGCAACCGGTCCGCCCGCGCGAACGCCTCCGCCGCTTCCGCGTGCCGTCCCGCAAACCCCAGCGCCATCCCGTAATCCCACTCCATGTCGGGGTGCACATTCTGCAGCGACAGAGTCCGCCGGTATTGCTCGATCGCTGCCGTGGTGTCACCCGATGCCAGCAGCGCGAACGCGTAGGTGAAATTCAGATACGACAACTGCGGCTCGATCTCGAGTGCCCGCCGGAACGAAGCCAGCGCCTCTGGAAACCGACGCTGCGGCATCAAGACCGCCGCCGCGAACAACCCGTGTGCCAGCGCCGAACGCGGATCCAGGTCAATCGCCTGCCGCGCCGCCGCCTCCGCCTCTTTCCACTTGAAATCGCCCACTCCGAGCACCATTCCCAGAGCCGCGTGCGCCTCCGCCAGCGCCGGGTCGATCGCAATCGCCCGCTCCGCCAGCCGTCGCGGTTCACTCGGGGCCACACCCGGCGGCAGCGCGTTGTAGTAGAACGCCAGTGCGTAGACCTGGCTCAGACCCGCCAGCGCCGGTGCGTAGTCCGACTGCACGGCCAACGCCTCGCGATAATGCCGCACGGCCTGTTCAAAGCCCTCCGCTGAGTACCGGTTCGCCTGCTGCCGCGCCTTCAAATAGCTCTGGTACGCCTCCAGATTGGCCGTGTACCGGCTGGGAACCGGCGCCACCGGCGGCTTCACCCGCACCCGCAAAGCGTTTGCCACCGACGCCGCAATCTCGTCCTGAATCGCAAAAACGTCCCCCGCCGGCCGGTCATAGACCTCCGTCCACAACGCGCTCCCCGTCGCCGCATCCACCAGCCGTGCCGAAACCCGCAGCCTGTCCTGTTGCCTCCGGACGCTCCCCTCCACCACCACCGACACCCCCAACGCCCGCGCCGCCTCCCGCGGATCCACGTTGTCGCCCCGGTACCCCGCCGTTAACCCCCGCGCCGCCACGCTCAATTCCGGCAGCCTCCCCAAACGGTCGATCAGCTCCTCCGTCATCCCCTCCGCGAAATAGTCGTTCGCCGGGTCCGCGTCCAGACTCCGGAACGGCAGCACCGCCACCGCCGTCACCTCCGGCCGCCCCGGCGTGCCCCCCCACCTCGCCACGATCAGCAAACCCACCGCCAACATCGGGACCAGCACCCCGGCCAGCAACGCCGCCTTCCTCATCCGGAAGACCGTCTCCCCGCCCCGCCCCGGCCTCTGGTCCACCACCTGGAACACCGGCACATACCCACCCTTCGGCAGCGTCAGTCGCACCGGATTCGCCGCTCCTTCGCCCTGGTAGTATTCCTCCAACCGCCCCCGCAACCGCCGCGCCTCCACCCGCACAATCGGGTCCGTCCGCGGACCATAATCCGCCGCCCGCTGGAATACCTCCACCCCCAGCACCGACTCCTTTAATCCCGCCGTTTCCCCCTCCAGAGCCCGTTCCACCAGGTGCCGCAGGAACGGCGCCAGCCGTCCCGCCTCGCGAAATCCAGGCGCGGCCAGCACCCGCTCCAGCTCCGCCCGCACCTGCTCCTTCGTTGGCTCAGTCGTTGTCATTTCAATCGGTTACGCGCAGATTATACCGTTAATTCTACCCCGCGCTACTCGTTTTCCTCCCCAAACCCCCGCAAACT
The DNA here is from genome assembly GCA_003487005.1 of Bryobacterales bacterium. GTDB lineage: Bacteria > Acidobacteriota > Terriglobia > Bryobacterales > Bryobacteraceae > PNKE01. Next base: position 5,183 of record DNFG01000417.1, on the reverse strand, counting down.
TTGAATCATGCACCACGATCGCTACCACGCCTTCGATTCTCTCCGAGGCTCCATGATGCTCCTCGGCGTCCTCCTCCACAGCGCCACCATGTACTCCACCATCGACGGCGTCTGGTGGATGAAGGACCCCCAAACCGGCCGCTGGGCCGATGCTCTCATCCTCTTTGTCCACGCCTTTCGCCTCCCCGTCTTCTTCGTGATGGCCGGTTTCTTCGCCTGTCTCCTCAAAGAAAAGCGCGGCTGGCAGGCCATGCTCGAAAACCGGATGGCCCGCCTCGGCGTCCCCTTCCTCCTCGCCCTCATCTCCATCTTCCCCATCCTCCGCGCCTTCAGCCTCTACAGCCACTTCGCTGCCCGTGGACCCGAACCCTTCGCCGCCACCCTCAACTGGTTCGCCAGCGGCCGCTTCGGCCAGACCCTCGAACCCGGTCACATGTGGTTCCTCGAAACCCTGCTCTGGACTCTCCTCCTCGCCCTTCCCCTGATGCGTTTTCTCGACCGCCTCGACCACCCCGCCCTTCGCCGCGTCCTCACCGCCCGCTGGGGTTGGGCCGCCCTCGCCCCCCTCACCTTCCTCACTCTTCTGATGACCGAAGCCGGCGTCCTCGACACCCCCAAGGGCTTCACCCCTCACTGGCACGTCGTCGCCGCCTACTTCGTCTTCTTCGCCTTCGGCTGGGGCCTCTACCGCAACCGCGAACTCCTCCCCTCGCTCCGCCGTGGCGGCTGGCCCGAAATCCTCGCAGCCATCGCCCTGCTCGCCCCCACTCTCGTCGCCATCATCACCGAACTCGAAAACCGCGACACCCGCCTCTGGACGCCCTTTCTCACCGTCGCCGCCGGCACAGCCCTCACCTGCTGGCTCATGATCTACGGCCTCATCGGCCTCTTCCTCCGCCGCTGTTCCGAACCCAGCCCCCTCAGCCGCTACCTCTCCGATTCCGCCTACTGGGTCTACCTCGTCCACCCCATCGCTCTCGTCACCATCCAACTGCCCATGACCGCCCTGCCTGCCCCCGCCTTCGTCAAATTCCTCCTCGGCATCGCCTTCGCCGTCCCGGCCCTCTATTGGACCTACGACCGCTGGGCGCGCCCCACCTGGGTCGGCGTCATTCTCAATGGCCGCCGCCATCCCCGGGGCCTGCCCGTTCTCCACCAACAGCCCGTCCCGCCGCAAACCTGCCCCGAACCCGCCGGCGACTAAACCCCCGGCCGCGACCCGCTGCCCTGCCGGTACCGGTCCAGCAGCGCACCCAGCCGCTGGACCTCCGCCGGCCGCTCCTTCCACAGGTTCCGCGTCTCCTTCGGATCTTCGCGCAGGTTGTACAACTGCCCCGGCGGGTCATCTGGCCCCGGTTTCACCACTGCCGGTTGCGTAAACCCGCCCGAACCCAGCCCCTCGATCAGCTTCCAATCCCCCTGCCGGATGGCGTACGCCGCCCGCGAACTGTGATGGACCGTCGCCTCCCGCAGCGGACCGCTTCGCTTCTCGCCCAGCAGCGCCGGCAGCATGTTGAAACTGTCCTCACCCATCCCGCCGCCGAGCGGCACATCCAGAATCGCCGCCATCGTGGCGAACATGTCCGTCAGGCACAACGTCTCGTCTTCCACCCGCCCCGCCCGGATCCGCCCCGGCCACCGCGCCACGAACGGCACCCGGTGCCCCCCTTCGAAGGCGTCGCCCTTCTGCCCCCGCCAGGGTGCATTCGCCCAATGCCCGTTTGCATTCCGCGCATCGATCTCCGCCCATGGCGTGCCGTTGTCGCTCGTCAGGATCACCAGCGTCTCGTTCGCCACTCCCGCGTCGTCCAGTTGCTTCAGAATCCGGCCCACCCCTGCGTCCACTTCCTGCATGAAATCGCCATACAGACCCGCCGGTGACCGGTCCACGAACTCCTTGTTCGGCACCCACGGCGTGTGCGGCGAGGCAAACGGCACGTACGTGAAAAACGGCCGCCGCCGCGCCTGCCGCGCGATAAACTCGCACGCCCGGTCCACGCACTTCGGCAGTACGTCCTCCATCTTGAACGACGGCGCGATTGGCCCCCCGCGCCAGAACGGCCCCCGCGGCGGCGCGCCATTGTCCGGGATCGTCGATGTCGGCAACTCCACCGCCCGCCGGTTGTGGAAGAACAGGTATGGCGGCATGTCCAGCGACGCCGGTATCCCGAAGTACTCATCAAACCCGTGATCGTTCGGCGAAGGCCGTTGTTCCTTCTCGTACTCCGTCTTCTCCGCTGTCCCCAAGCCCAGGTGCCACTTCCCAAACCCGCCCGTCGCGTAGTTCCGCCGCTTCGCCAGCGTTGCCAGCGTCTCGCGCCCCTCCTCGATCAGGTTCGGCGACCACCCGTTCAACACCCCCTGCTTCATCCGGCTTCGCCAGCAATACCGCCCCGTCAGCAGCCCGTAGCGCGTCGGCGTGCATACCGACGAAGGCGAATGTGCATCCGTGAAACGAACCCCCTCCCGCGCAATCCGGTCAATGTTCGGCGTCCGGAACTTCGCATCCGGGTTGTAACAGCCCGCGTCTCCGTACCCCAGATCATCGGCCATCACCAGCACGATGTTCGGCATCGTCGCCTGTCCCCGGAGTAGCGCCCCCGCGCCCAGCCCACTCAGGGCCAGCGCTCCAAATCCTCGCCGCGTCATTTCCATGTTTCAGGGTTGTATCACATCTCAGCCGTGCCCATGGCCGATCCGCTCTGCGATATCATGGCGATTCTTATGACCGATCCGCTTTCCGCCCACGCCGCCGTCCTCGGCACCGGCATGATGGGTCCCGGCATCGCCGTCTCCCTTGCCCTCGGCGGCTTTGATGTCACTCTTGTCAGTCGTTCGGATGATTCTGCCGCCTTCGGTCTCCAGACCAGTCACACTCTCCTGGACACCCTCCTTTCTCATCAACTCGTCACCCCCGATGACGCCGCCGCCGCCCTTCCGCGCCTCGCTGCTTCCAGCGATCTTCCCGCCGCCGCCGCCCGCGCCGCCCTCATCATCGAATCCGTGCCCGAGGACATGGAACTCAAACAGAATCTCTTCGCCGAACTCGACCGCCTCGCCCCGCCCACCGCCATCCTCGCCTCCAATACCTCCGGCCTCAGCATCACGCAAATCGCCGTCCGCTGCGCCCGCCCCGAACGCGTCCTCACGACTCACTTCTGGAACCCGCCCCACTTGATGCCCCTCGTCGAAATCGTCTGCGGCGCCCAGACCGCCCCCGAACTCGCCATCCAAACCCGCGACCTCCTCCTCCGCTGCGGCAAAGTCCCCGTCCTCGTCAAAAAGGACCGCCCCGGCCAGCTCGGCAACCGTCTTCAGATGGCCCTCTTTCGCGAAGCCGTCCACATCATCCAGGAAGGCATCGCCACGGCCGAAGATGTCGACACCGCTGCCCGCCTCGGCTTCGGCATCCGCCTCCCGGCCTACGGCATCCTCGAACACGTCGACCTCGTCGGTCTCCCCCTCGCTCGGGCGGTCTGCGACTACGCCGCCCGCGATCTCAACAACGATCCCCGCGCCCCCGACCTCTTTGACCGCAAGATCGCCGCCGGCGAGACCGGCGCCGCCGCCGGTCAGGGCTTCTACGACTGGTCCGCCAAAAGCCCCGCCGCCGTCCGTGCCCGCCGCGACCGCTTCCTGATTGAATGTCTCCGTCTTGGCGTCCACCGCCCCTCCGAGCCATGATCGAACTGGACCCCCGCGAACAAGCCGAGCGCATCGCCGCCAGCCCTATCCTCGCCCCGGCCGACTCCCTCTGCCGCCTCCTCCGCTACCTCGCCCAGGCGGCCATCGAACAACCCGGCGAATCCGTCCGTGAGGCCCAGATCGCCCGGGACGTCTTCGGCCGCGGCGAGCAATTCGACCCCCGCGCCGATTCCACCGTCCGCGTCCAGACCTCCCGCCTCCGCACTCGCCTCGCCGACTACTACCGCACCCTCGGCGCCGAAGACGACATCATCCTTGAACTTCCTCGTGGCCAGTACCAGATCGCCGCCCACCGCCGCGGCCAACCCGGGACGCAGTCTGCACCAACCCCCGGAACTGCACCTCACTCACCGCCCTCCTCCGCTGCCACCAGATCTTCCCCCGCCGCCCCCCCCCCCTGCTGGCCCCGTGTCGCCGCCGGCGCCATCGCCGGAATCCTCGCCGGCGCGCTCCTCATGTTCTGGCTCTATCCCGTCCTCCTCCCCCCGTTGCGATAGACTCGACCAGATGATCCCCCGTCGCGGCTTTGTCGCCTCCGCCGCCCTCTCTGCCCTCACCGCCTCCCGTGTCCGCGGAGCCAGCGACCGCCTCCGTCTCGCCCTCGCCGGTTGCGGCACCCGGGGCAACTACGTAGCAGGATTCATGGCCCAGATGCCCGATGTCGAATTCGCTGGCTTTGCCGACCCCTACCTGCCCAACGCCGAAGAGTCCCGCGCCCGTCTCAACCCCGCCGGCGATGCAGTCCAGGACTTCCGCCGCCTCCTCGACCGGAAAGACATCGACGCCGTCGTCGTCGCCACCCCGGACCACTGGCACGCTTCCATCGCCGTCCTCGCCGCCCGCGCCGGCAAGGACGTCTTCATCGAAAAACCCCTCTCCCACAACATCCGCGAAGGCCAGGCCATGGTCCGCGCCGCCCGCGACACCGGCCGCATCCTGATGGCCGGACTCCAGCACCGCAGCGCCCCCCACTTCGCCGAATGTGCCCGGATGGTCGCCGCCGGCGCCCTCGGCGATAGATCGGAAGA